>JAPLUJ010000296.1:8420-12953 GCA_026397695.1 Verrucomicrobiota bacterium
CGTACATTTTCCTGGGTCGGAATACGACGAGGTGGATACCGTCAAACGATTGTTGTTGCCACTTACGCATATCGATCTGAAAACGGTGGAGCTCAGCGGGAACAACCTTGCGGAGCACCTGCATGATTTTATCAGACAAATAGGGGAACCCGTGGCGAGTCCGACGAGTTTTGCGCACTGGTCGCTGATGAAGGAGCTCACAAAGCAGGGAATCAAGTGCGTGATCAACGGTCAAGGTGCGGACGAAGCGTTTGCGGGCTATGTGAGGTATATCATCGGGTATCGTCTGCTGGATCTGTTCTTTGCCCGCCCCTGGACGCTGCCGCGGCAGATCATCAGCCTGATGCGCCGCAACCGTTTCAGCCTGAGCTATATTCTGGCGCAGTTTTTCAAAGCACTGGCGGGCCGACGCGCCGCCGCGCACGTGAGATCAAGGGTGGAGAGAGTCAATGATGTGCTCAATCCTGAATTCCGCAAGGAACACGATTCCCGCCTTCCTGATCTGCCAATGTCCATCGGCCCGGACAATCTCGACCAGCATCTGCGCAGGCAATTGGAGTATTATGGATTCAATCAGATTCTGCACTACGAGGATCATTCCTCCATGTCCCAGGGAATCGAAATCCGCTCGCCTTTCGTTGACTATCGGGTGATGGAATTTGCTTTTTCGCTTCCGGATACGGATAAATTCGATCTTGGCAGGACGAAGGCAATTATGCGGGATGCATACAAGGGTCTGGTGCCGGATTTCATTGTGGACAGCACCGTGAAGATCGGTTTCCAGACACCATCGGATGCATGGCTGACTTCTCCGGGGATGAAATCCATATTCGATGAATTATGCCACGGCAGCCTACAGTGCCGGACCATCTGGGATGAAACAAAGATGAAAAAGAGGTTTGCCGACCAAAAGCCTGGCAACTTTCCGCTATGGCGTTTCTTGAATGTGGAGCTATGGGCCAGGGGGTATGGCATCACGAATCTGTGATGCAGGTGCCATGTGGCAAGTGGGTTCAATTGCTGAAGGGTGTTTTCGAAGTCGTATGTGGCGATAAGAAGGTGAGGGCAGCAGTCGGCGAGCCGCGGCAGGTCCGCCATACTCTATCAAATGGTAGGGCGTGGCGGCCCGCCGCGCCGTGATATCTCCAAAGAGTGAAGCGGTTCATGCGCCGCGCATTCGCCCCGCCCAAGCGGGCGGAGAAGTGGGCGGCCCGGGCCGAGCCGCCCTACCGGCCGCGCCACCCTGCCAATGCCTGTTGGGAACTTATGATTTTTGACGATTCGATAGACCCATCTTTTTTTGCGTCTTGAGTCTTCCAGTCTTGTCTCTGCGCCCGTGCTTTTCACCATCATCACACCATCGCTCAATTACGGCCGCTTTCTGGGTGAATGCCTGGCGAGCGTGGCCGCGCAGGAAGGTGTGACGTTAGAGCACCTGGTGATCGATGGCGGATCGACCGATGACAGCGCGTTGGTGGCGGCGCGGTTTCCCCATGTCACTTGGTCACAGGAACCGGACCACGGGATGTCCGAGGCGATCAACAAGGGGTTTGATAGAGCACGGGGCGACTGGGTGATGTGGCTCAATGCGGACGACATCCTCATGCCGGGTGCGCTGCTGAAAGTGGCGGCATATGTTAGATCGCATCCGGAGGTGGATATTGTCCACGGCGACTGTGTGTTTGTCGGGAGCGACAGATTGTTGATCCGGCGGAAGTATGATCATCCGATGGACGAGTTGATCTTGCTGTTTGGCGGGTGTTGGATTCCATCGACATCCACGTTCCTGAGCCGGCGGGTTCTCGCGGACGGCAACCGGCTTGACCAGCGGATGCGCAACAGCTTTGACTGGGATTTCTATCTGAAGCTGTTGCGCGCGGGATACCACTTCGGATATCTGGCCGAGCCATTGGCGGAGTTCCGCTGGCATGACCGGAATCTATCGATCCTGCATGACTCGCGGCGGCGGACGGAGGATCGGCAACTCCAGCGGAGGCATTTGGCGGAGCGTGGATGGCCGGAATTCCTGGGGTGGCGACCGGTTTTGGCGCTGCTGCGGCCAGTGTTCAAGGTCCGGCGGGTGGCGCTGCGGTGGCGGACCCATCGCCGCCTGCATTGAAGCTGGCGGAAAAACATTTGTCATGAACCCAGTGCAATCAATTCCGGGGCACGAGCGATTTCCGCCGCTCATTGCGTTGATGCGTCCACAGCAATGGACCAAGAACCTTGCTTGTCTCGCGGGCGTGTTCTTTTCAGGAAAGATCGGCGATGCCACCGCCCTGGCCAACGCCGCAGGTGCGACCGCCGCGTTCTGCCTGCTCTCAAGTTGTACCTATATCTTCAATGATTATATGGATCGTGAAGCCGACCGACGGCATCCGGTCAAGTGCGGGCGTCCGCTCGCGCGGGGTTCTGTTAGCTCGGCCGCAGCCGCGCTGCTGGCATTCGTTTTGGCCACGGCAACCATGGGGTTGCTGTGGTTTCTTCCCGCTGGCGTGGCGCAGGTTGCGGGGGCCTACCTTGCGCTGAGTGTGGCCTATTCTCTGGGTGGCAAGAAAGTGGTGGTGCTCGACGTGCTGATGATAGCCGTCGGCTTTGTTCTGCGCATTCTGGCGGGCACGGCGGCGAGCGGGGTGGCGGCGAGTGATTGGATCCTGGCCTGCGGTTTTGCCATAGCCCTGTTCCTCGGATTTTCCAAGCGACGGGCGGAACTTGCAGCCATCAATCCGAGCATGACACGAGCGGTGCTGAAGAATTATAGCATCGGTTTGCTCGACAGGATGTGCATGGTGACGGCGGCTCTAACACTATGCTCGTATCTACTGTTTGCGGTCTTGGCCCACGAGGGCAAGGGGTTTCTGGTGACCTTTCCACCCGTGGTGTTCGGCACGTTGCGCTACCTGTATCTGTTGAATGAACGTGGATGCGGCGAGGCTCCGGAACTGGTACTGTGGCATGACCGCTCCATTCAAGCGGCGATCCTGGTGTGGGTCGCACTGTATGCGCTGGTACTCTACGAAATGTAAGACAAGGTTTCAAACGGATAGAGCGCGTGGCAGCCTGCCGCGCCGTGACTTTTTCACCGCCCGTGCGGGCGGACACGTCGGCGCGGCTGGGCCGCCACGCCCTACCTTTATTCCGGTTTGAATTCAGAGGCGGAGCGCAGGTCGGCCTCCACTCTGGCACGACGGTGAGGAGGGACGAGGTCGGAGCGCCCGGCAAGGTAGAGCCAGGAACTCAAACTCAGGGTGGAAACGGCATCCCGATGGGCACGCGCAGTGAACTGGAGGAAAAAGGCATTGGCAGCGGCTTCGCTGGCAGTGCGTGGCGGCAACACGGGTTGCGGAATGAAAAACAACGCCAATGCCAAAGCCAATTGAGCAAGGCAAGCGCCCACCAACATGCGCGAGGGTTGTAATAAGCGAGCCAACAGCACGAACAGGGCGGGCAGCGCCGGGGCGAGATACCCGGGATGGACGCACAGGTAGCCAAAGACCACGAACAGCACGCCACCCGCCAACGCGGCGGGCAGCAACAGGGACCAGTCCGGCGCGATGACGCCTGGCATCCGCCGCGAGCGCACGAGGGCGAGCAACGGCAGCAAGGGAAGCGCAAGCAGGAGCCACCAACCCGCGCGCAGGATATTCATACCGCCGGTTTGCCAGCCGCTGCCGGTTAGAAATCCGGAACGGGCGTTTTCCGCATGCAAGGCTGCGGAGGCTTCCCGGTAGGCGTGCCAGCCACCATAGCATTGTGCGGAAATCCAGATCACCAGACCGAGCAACACACCGCCAACAGAAGGATGACGCCCAGACGAGGGTGAGGAAAAGCGCCGGATGCCACCAACCTGACGAGCGGGTGGGACGAGGCAGCGAGGCGAGATAAACAAGGATGCTGCCTAACAGCAGATCGGAAGCATGGGATGTGCCGGTCGTGGCAATATTCAGGCAAACCCAATTGAACGCATAAGCGAGGGTGAGGGCACCGGCTGCCACAAGAGTGGTGTGACGCTTGAGCGCCGCGAAAACCCCTGCGATGGACGCCAGATAACAGCCTGCCGAGATCACTTGCAGCGAGCGGTAAGGTGAATCAATCAAGCGATGGATCAGGTTGGCCAGATATAGAAACCCGATGGAGCCGGGCGGATGGACAACCGGTCGTCCTTCGGCGACGGCAGTCGCACAGCCTGTGGCATCGATCCAAAACGGGCGCGGACTCAGATAGGTCGCGAGGACAATTGCCGCCACAACCATGATCCACAGTGGGCTCCGCCATGCGGCAGTGGCACTGCGGGGAGAGCTGGCCGATTGTTCTTGATCGGGCATGGCCTGACGATGCGCGAATTTCCGATACACCCACATGGCCAAGGCGATGCCGACGGCATCGCATGCGAGATCGAGCACATCTAATCTATCAAAGCCGAAGCCGAAGCCCGTTTGGGCGGCCTCGATGGAGACCGCCAAGCCAATAGCCAGGGCGATGGCGGGTTTCCGGCCCACGAAAACCGCCATGCCCAATGCCGGGGCAAAGAGC
>JAPLUJ010000296.1:12996-14681 GCA_026397695.1 Verrucomicrobiota bacterium
GGCCAGTTGATCTTTGACCTGAATGATCCAGCTACCCTGCAGCGGGATCTTTCCTAACACTTCGTCACTAGCCATCGAAGGCACCGCCGATTGTTGATCCAGCACCGGCTTCGCAACGGGAGTGGTCAACGTGATGGAAGGCCCGATCTGGAATGGAATTAGCAACGGTCGCAAGGTTTTCCATGGTCCGGGAACCGCGAAGTAGATTGCGATTCCCAGGCAGATGGCGGCGGCGGCCATCCTCCTCCACAGCGACCGCTTGTCCCATCCCGCCAATAACATCACGAGCCATACGAACCAACCCACAAGCAATCCCCAGCGACCGTATTGCCATGTCGCGCGCTCCTTGACCGGAGTGATCTCAAAATTTGAAATTGTAAATTCGCCTGCGGCGCCGAGATGTTCGACGCGCAACACCGGAATCGCAGATCCCGAGGAGGGTCTCAGGACAAGGGTGATCTCGCCACTGGCCTGGTCGTCGCGCAGCGAATACACGGGGTCCGTTTCCTCACTGGCACGCCCGTCTGATGAGCGCCACTCGATCATGGCGCGCCCGTCTTCCCATAGTTCCCGGCCGCGCGTCAATTTGCTGGCTGCCATGCTGAAGCGGACCCGCAGTGCTGCCACCGCCGGAAACCCTGGCAACTCGATGCGCACCGCTGCACGCCGCTGTTGCGGTACATTCGCCAGGCGCAGCGCCGGTTGTTCACTGCCTCCCAGCCACTCCGCCCCGGGTGGCAGACGCGGCGCGATTTCCCACAAATCGGCCAAATTCAGGCTGGGGGCATCCGGCACAAGCTCGAAGCGATCACTCCACAGCAGGAGCAGCCCTGCGCTCAGCAACAGGAAGGTGATTGCAAGCACAACGCGGCGCATGGCGCGCCAAAGGCAACACGCCTGGCTACGGATGCCAATCAAAATCCTGCGGCAACACCTGCGTTGGCAGCTTGCAATCTCCTTGTATTATGCGTGATTGCAGTGGGCAGGATGTTCCGGGTAGTTTCGTCTTGTCTTTTGCCAGTCTCCCTTGATTTCCGTTCCCATGCCCATGAGCCGCAATAAAGCCTTCAGCATCCAAGTGCTCCAGTTGACCGACGCGCTGTTGGTGTGGCTGGCATTCTGGCTCGGCTGGCAAACCCGCGACCTGGTGCGGATCTGGTTCGGCATGCGGCTTGATTCTAACACCTTCGGTGACACGATCAACTGGATGATATACATCGCGGTTCCTTTCACGCCATTGGTTCTGGAGCAATTCGGGTATTACGACCATCTCCGGACCAAGTCCACAGGCACGGCGATCAAGCAACTGCTCACAGGCCTGATGGTCATGGCGCTGATCATCAGCATGTACGCGATCTTCGCGAAGGTGACGGACATGAGGCGCTTGGTGCTCGGCAGCGGATTGCTGTTGGTGTTTCTGGTGCTGCTGGTGCGCGACCGCATCACCAACTTCCGCCTGCGACGCAGCGTTTTGTTAGATTCCGCCAAGGAGCGCGTGATGATTGCCGGATCCGGCGATGAGATGAACTCGCTGCTGGCCGGGTTTGATGACGAAATCACCGCTGGATGGCATATTGTCGAGCACTTTGATCTGGGGGAGCGGTCGGTGGAAGAACTGTTCACCCTGCTGAAAAACGAAGCGGTGGCACGGGTGATCTTTGTGGCCAAGGATACGGAGTTTGAGA
>JAPLUJ010000190.1:0-3971 GCA_026397695.1 Verrucomicrobiota bacterium
CCAGGTGGTGGCGGTGGTGGACCAGTCAAAGACAAGGCGAAGTTGGTCGAGGAACTGCGCAATGCCGTGGCGGCGGCGACTGCATTCTGCGCCGCTCGTGAGGTGAATCTCACCGCCGGCGGCATGGAACGCTTGCAGCGGATTGACGACGCCGTCAACGCACTGATTTCACCCGATCCGCTGCGGCGGGAATTCTTCGGCCACGAACGGCTTGTCGCCACGCTTTACAACGCGGTGAAGCCCGACCCGTCGGCGGTGGAGTTCTCCGGTCGTGTCGCATGTATCATCGCCATCGCCGCAGCCATTCGCACCAAGCTCAATCCCGATCGGCCGGACATCACTGAAGTCATGGGCGACATCGCCAAGTTGCTCGACGCCTCAATCAAAGGTGTGGGTATGCCTGCCAAGCCCGCGCCGGTGATGGACCTATCGAAAATTGATTTTGAGGCGCTGCGCAGCCGGTTCAAGGAATCCAAACACAAGAACACCGAACTCGAAGTTCTCAAGGCCGCCATCCGCGCCCAACTGGAAAAGCTGATCCGCCTGAACAAGACGCGCGCCGACTTTGCGGAGAAGTTCGAGGAATTGATAGAATCCTACAACACCGGCAGCCGGAATATCGGCGAGTTGTTCGAGGAGTTGGTGAAACTCAGCCGCAACCTGAGCGAAGAGCAGCAACGCCACATCCGCGAAAACATGAGCGAGGAAGAGTTGGTGATCTTCGACATCCTCACGCGCCCAGCGCCGGAATTGAGCACCGAGGAGCGCGCCGAGGTGAAGAAAGTCGCACGCGAACTCCTTGCCCGGCTCAAGCAACTGCTCGTCCTCAACTGGCGGCAAAAATCCGCCGCCCGATCCCAACTCAAACTCGCCATCGAAGACGTGCTCGATACCGGCCTGCCGCGTGCCTACGACAAGACTCTCTATCAGCAAAAGTGCGCGGTCCTTTTCGAGCATGTTTACGAAAGCTATCCCGAACGGGATGCCAACGTCTATGCGGAGGCCGGGTGATGGAGAGAAAGCATGTTGATGTTAGAAGAACCCCAGCAACCACCCATGAACGAACTCCCACCTTCCATCCGTGACCCGCGAAAGAAAGATGCCGACCATCTCAAACTATTAGCCGTTTTTCACTATGTGGTAGCGGGTTTTGCATTTCTCGGGATCGGATTCCTGCTGCTGCATTACACGATGATGAACCACATCATGTTCAATCCCAGGATGTGGGAAAACCAGAAGGGTGGGCCGCCACCGCAGGAGTTCTTTGCCTTCTTCAAGTGGTTCTATCTGATCTTCGGCGCATTATTGATCCTTGGAAGCGTCTGCAACCTGCTCTCGGGTCTGTGGATCAACGCGAGGCGGAATCGCATGTTTTCACTGGTGGTTGCGGGGATCAACTGCTTTCAGGTTCCCTTGGGTACGGCTCTGGGCGTCTTTACGATCATCGTTCTCATGCGGGACTCTGTCCGCGACTTATATGAAGCCCGGCAAGGTGATGATCCGAACGCTGGTTTCCGCTGAAATCGCCTCCGTCCCGGTGAAATTCGGGATCGGCGGCCTCACCGACAAATGGATGGTAGAAGGCCCTCAGTTTTGCGGATGATAGCGGTTTTGAAGCCATGATGCCCAGTGATCTTGCAAAATAACCGGCACGCCGGCGTTGCGGCAGACGCGGATGGTGTGGCCGGTTCCGCCGGCATCGGGATCGGCCGGATCGACAAAAAACAATGCGGCAACCGGTGGTGAGAGTTGCCCGGTAATGCCGGCCACTTTCATGGTGTCCCGAATCAGGCAGGCGGCTTGCGAGCCGAGTTTTCCGCCGCGCTGATACCATTTCATCAGTCCTTTGTTAGCGGGGGTGGCAGCGATGGTCATGGCCTGGATGATTGCCAAGGCGTCGGTGCTGAGGGATTCCGGCGAATCGTAATGCGCTTGGGGATGGCGTTGTTTTTTCCGATGGCCGGCGTAGGGCGCAATGATTTGCAGGCGCTCGGGCGCCACGGCGAGCACCCCGGCGGCGAATGCTTCGTCGGATCCACTCGCATTGCCGGAACGGAATTTCAGACGGGGGAAACATTCCGCCATCCGCGCGGACACCTGGCGGGCCACTGCCACGGCCTCGGGCGGGATCGTGCGGCGTCCCTCGATCAGGATGACCGGATCGGACAAGCGCGAGATCAATTCGGAGAATTCATGGAATTTCATGGGACGCGGGAGAAGATACAGGCTGGATGCGAATTTGAAAAGTTTCCGTGGTTGAGGTGAGCGCCGACATCGGAAAGTATTTTAGGATTTCGTAACATGCAGCAGATGGCCGCCGACCGCGCCGGGTGTGTTTGGAATAATTGAGCGAGCGCAGCCGATCAGCACGTCCCGCGTAACATGTCGTCACGCTCATGGCTGTGAGGGACTGACAAAATGATCGCGAGTGCAATAAGGGGATGGGAAATGCCCTAAATGCAGAATATGGCCAAAAACTGCCTGCACTGACTGCCTACACCACCTTGTGGAACTGGCTTTAATAAGTCATAACCAATTGATTTGCAATGGCTCCGGCGGTTGGGATCGAACCAACGACCTAGTGATTAACAGTTCACGTATCTTTTCGCAACTCATTGATATACAACGATCAAATTTCTGATATTCCGGCGATTCCGGCTATTCCTTGACAAATATGGGCGATACGGGCACAAACCGGGGGCACCGCGTATGCCTAAACATCCATCATTCAAAGTGATCCAGACCGACCGGGGGTGGAAGGTCGAAAAACCCGCGTCGCTATCGGCCAAGGGCCAGCGCGAGCGGTGTTATTTCGATACCCGCGACAAGGCCAAGGTGTACGCGGCCAAACTCAAGGAGGAGGCGCTGGCGCATGGTGCCAACGCCGCAACCATACGTCCCTCACTGGCCGATGAGGCCACCCGCGCGGCGGCCATATTGGAACCCTATGGCATCTCGCTGCTAGAGGCAGCGCAGCGGATTGTCGAAATCGAGGAAGCGAAGGTTGCCAGCATGGACGTGGCGACCGCGCTCTCCCGATTCCTGCTTGAGAAGGAGGACCGGAGTGACTCACAGCGGCGCGCCTACGAAAAAATGAGCACGGCTTTACTGATGGAGTTCCAAGGACGTCAACTCGCCACCATCACCCCCGCCGAACTTCATGACCACGTCGACGCCTGCACCGGCACCAATTCCACATTCAACAGTCGTGCCACATCTATCAGGACATTCTGGCGTTGGTGTTCCAGGCTGCCTCGCAACTGGTGTGATTTGAAAACCATCGAGGTGCTGGAACGGCGGCGGACCCGCAGGAACGAGATTGGCGTGCTCACCGCCGGGCAGTGCCGGAATTTGCTACAGACGGCGGAGGAACACTATCCCGAATGCGTGCCCGCGTTTGCCATCGGTTTGTTCACCGGCATGCGCAACTCGGAGTTGGAACGTCTGGAGCCCGGGGACATCACCCCGGACGGCATCACTCTCAGCGCGGATTCTACCAAGACTAACAGGCGGAGGTTTATAGAAATGCCAGCGCCGCTGGCCGCATGGCTTCGTGCGTATCCTGTTGCCGACACCGTGCTACCCGCCAATTGGTTCAGGAAGGAGAAGGCCGTGCGGCGCAAAGCCGGGTGGAAGGTTTGGTGCGATCTGTTTGATCCGCCGACCGCACCGGAAGAATCGCCCGACTGGCCGGATAACGGACTGCGCCATACCCATGCCTCGGCAATGGTGGCGCTGGGCAAGCCGCTGGACAGTCTGACCTTCGAGTTCGGTCACTCGGGTGGTGCCGCCGTGCTGAAAGCCCATTACGTGGGCGTGATGACGAAGGCCGAGGCCATCGCTATCTGGTCCATCGGACCTAACGAAACCACGGTCCCGGTGATCGTGGAGGTGCCGTCACCCTTCAGCGAGCAAGGCAAGGCGGCAAAGGCGGTGGGGGCCGTGAAGGCGGCACGCAAGCAAGCCAAGCC
>JAPLUJ010000190.1:4117-7639 GCA_026397695.1 Verrucomicrobiota bacterium
ATGAAAATAAATTAAAAAAAAGATTGCCGGACCCTCCCGCATAGGTTACTAAGTAACCCATGAAGCCAACGCGGCATCGGAAAACGGAGGACGGCAGGCTACCCGGCAGCCGTCCGGAATATGGGTCCGGGTGGGGAGAAGCCCTGAAAAAGGCGAGGCTGGGGCACGGGTTGTCCCTGAAGAAAGCGGCGGAGAAGGTCAATGTCTCAAAGGCTTATTGGCGTGTCTGTGAGCGGGGCGACCGTGTTCCGTCAGCTGGTCTGGCGGCGATGATGGGAGCGCTGGTGGGCCTGTCCAAGGTCCATCTTGACGCCGGTGTGAGCAACTCCCTTGGTCGGCGCTTTGAATCGCGCGATCTCGGAGCCGTGGAATCCGTGATCCTCGCGGCGCTCGCCGGTGCGGGACTGGACGTGGTGATACAACCAGGGAAAACCGGTGGGCTAACCGCCATTCCGGACGCCCTGGTAACCCTGCCCGACGGCAGGAAAATCGAAATCAACTGGCGGTTACTCTGAATTATGAATAAAAACAAGGCGACCTCGGGTCGCAAGGCAAATGGCGTTGCCGGTGAAAAACCCGCAACGGGAGGCAAGAGGGGTGTGGACGACAAGGCGGAGCAAGCGGCTTGCGTGGCCGCCGGAGACCTTGAACTGTGCGGCATGATAGCCGGAATGGCAATGCCGCCCCCCACGGCGGCGGATGACACCGAAATCGCATGGACCCACCGAACCATAAACTGGTGGATGGGGTGCAAGAAGGTCAGCGAGGGCTGCCGCGAGTGTTACGCCGAAAAGCAGTGCAAGCAATACGGACGCGATCTATGGGGGGACGCCGCGCCGCGCAAGGCGGTGATAAGCGCGCCGGGTGAAGCGCGGAATTGTAACGAGGCGGCGGGCAGGATGGGTTGCAAGGACGTTGTGTTCTGTTGCTCGTTATCGGATTTCTTCGAGGACCGGCCGGATCTCGTGGAATTGCGCGTTGAAGGATGGAAGGTCATCAGGGAGTGTGAGAACCTGGTCTTCATAATCCTGACCAAGCGGCCGGAAAACATCGCGCGGATGTTGCCGCCGGATTGGGGTGATGACGGATACCCCAACGTCTGTCTCGCGGCGACGGTGGAGAACGGCACCGGGCGGGTGATGGAAAGGATCGACCAGTTGCGCGCGGTGCCCGCCCGGTGGCGCATGTTGTCGGCGGAGCCGTTGCTCGGCCCGGTTGACCTGCGCGGCCGGTTGGATGGCATCCACATGGTGGTCGCGGGCGGCGAGAGCGGGGTTGCGGCCAAACCCAAGGTGATCAGGCCCATGCATCCCGATTGGGCAAGGGCGATCCGCGATGCGTGTCAGGAGGCGGGAGTCGCCTTCTTCTTCAAGCAGTGGGGATCCTGGTCGCTGCCAAAACCGGCGGCGGTCAAGAACCCCATGGTGGTGGAGTGGCAGGGCCTCACGCTGTATTTCACCGGGACCGACAGGGAGAACATGGCACCGGCCCTGCTTGACGGTCATCTCTGGCGTGAGCATCCGTTCGGCGGAGAGGTTGACTTGGACCGTCTCAGCGCCTACAGCCGAATTGAAAGGGAAAAGGCGGCTTCGAGCAGTCTCAGGCATCAGAACCCCGAAAGCCTGGCCGAGTTCAAACGGTATCACGAAGTGGTGGTCACTGGATTCCAAGCGGCCTTCGAGGCCGGTACAGCCCTTGGCGAAATCCGTGATCGCAAACTCTGGCGTGCCGGTGGATTCGGTAGTTGGGAAGCCTATTGCGAGGCCTTCGGCGAGGGTTCACGGTCACACCTCAACCGTCTGATCATGGCTGCTTCAATCATTGCCAAACTGGTCGAAGCCGCGCCAATTGGCGCGGGTGGCCTGCCGGTCCTGCCATTGAATGAGTTCCAGGTGCGTCCGCTGGCCAAACTACCCGATGACGCCACCAGAGCTGAGGCGTGGCAGCGGGCGGTGACCGCATCCAACGGCAGAGTGCCCGTCGCCAGCACGGTGACGAATGCCGTCATTGAGGTGCTTGCGACATCGGTCGACCTGCCACCGGGGGGCAAGCCCGGAGAAGGCCAAGCGCCGTCATCGGGCGAAGAAGAAACGGCGGATGCCCAAGGCAGGAGGATGGTGGTCCAGACCATCGGCTCCACCGGCAAATCCGCCGCCGTGTTCTTCGAATTGTTGCGCGAGGGCGGCGTAAGGCGGGTGATCGATGTGCGGAACAGCGATGATCGCCAGTGCGCCGGATTCACGAAGGGCGATGACCTTGAGTTCTTCCTCCGCACGATCCTGGATATCGACTACCACTGGTCGCCGGACCTCGCCCCGACCGATGAAATCCGCGGCATGGATGATTGGCAGGACCATGAGAAATCGTTCCTCGCACTGATGAGCGGGCGTGAGGTTGAAAACCGGGTTGACCCGAATCTGGTCAACGGGGCCTGCCTGTTGTGCAGCGAACCCGAGCCCGACCGCTGTCACCGGAGGCTCGTTGCCGAATACCTGCGCGAACGCTGGAGCGGGCGCGGCATCGACCTCGAAATCACCCACCTGTCATGATTGGCGGACATGCGGGGGCGCTGAGCCGAGCATGAAAACCGTGCCGTCGGGGAAAGCCATCAAGGTGATCCCCGGCGGCATTCTTTGTTAATTTTTTTCACATCGTTATGAAGACACATGGATATACTAACACAATAGCCCTCGGGGGCGTGACCGCCGCTGGCAGCACAAGGGAGAGGTGCGACACGATCAGGCTTTGCTTGCGTCCTGCGGGAATCAGGGCTGCTGACCGGATGCGGGAATTCGCCGGTTTATGGGAACGGGAGCGCGCGGCAATACCCGGTAGGGAACGATATCCCCACAACGTGAGGGGCATGGAGCCAATATCGCCGGGCCTTAGCCTCGTGGCCTTGCACAAACCGCATGCGCGCGGGGATGCGCTGGAGTTCTCGATCTTCGACAGTGTGCGCGACACCGAGCCATCACGTACCGCGACCCTCCGGTCCATCGCCGATGAGATTTGCAACGGCCGGCATGCGGGGGCGGTTGCCACCGTCCGCCACGAGCACGCGCTCTGGAGGGACGCAGCGCAACAAGCCGAGCGCAAACTTCACCACGACCGCAAGCGCCAGCTCAAGGAGGGGCTGCCCAACGCGTGCTTCTCGGGTGTGTGCGCGGGACGCCGGGGATTCGTGAAACACTCCGGGCTGCTGGTGATGGACATCGACCACTGCGAGAGCCCGGCCTTGCTTCGCGACCGGATCTTCAGGACCGAGATCTCATGCTGTCTGGCCTTCATATCTCCGTCCGGCGACGGCGTGAAACTGGTGTTCATGCACGACGGGGGCGAGGCGCGGCATGCAGAGGCCTGGAACCGGATCGCCAGTCATCTGCACGAGCGGCACGACGTCGAAGTCGATCCCCAGGGCAAGGACATCCGGCGTTTCTGTTATCTGTCACATGATCCCGAGATCAGGCTCAGGATCGATGGACTTCCATTTGAAGTGACCGGCAAGGACCGGATCGCGGTGCG
>JAPLUJ010000093.1 GCA_026397695.1 Verrucomicrobiota bacterium
CAAATGAAGTCCGTCGATTTCCGAGCGCGAGACCTAACACGCATCGGAGTAGCTCCAAAGGAATTTTTAGATGAGGTTCTCTCCGTAATAGATGCGTGCATCTATCCCAAGCCCGAACAATAAAGGCATCTCACCGAATGACCGATCAACCCCACATTCCCAACTCCAACAACGAATCTGCCGCCGGTCATCGGTGGATATGAGCGGTCCGGCAGTTACCCGGGGCGGTTGGGAACCATCCATTGGCGGCGTCAGTGTCCGTTAGACCGGTATTCCTCGCGGAACGGCTTGGGGGTCACGCCCTTGACGTCGAGGAAGACGCGCGTGAAATAACTCTGGTCGCAGAAACCGCAGGCATCGGCGATTTCCGCCAGCGATCTGCTAGAGCCGCGCAATAAATCACAGGCGAGGTCGACGCGGAACTGCCGCAGCAACTCGGTGAAGGTGCGGCCGGTGCGTTCCTTGAGCAAACGTGAGAAGTGGCTGGGTGAAATCCCGACGTGGCGTGCGGTTTCATCGCGTGAAATGTCGCGGTGAAGGTTCATTCGTATGAAATCCAATGCCTTGCCAACTAGCAGCGGCGGCGTGAAATCCTTCTGCTGTTCGATGGTTGACATAACATGTTCCAGGATATTGCGCAGCCAGGCGGCCAAATCCTCGTCATCGCTGATATCGGCGAGTTCCGTGAGGAAACGGAAGTTCAAGCCGAGCACTTCGGATTGCATGGCGCCGGCCTCGACCGCCGCCCGCGAAATCATCACCACGAGTTCCAGCAGCAGTCCTTTCAGCAGATCGCTGCGTTCCTCGCCCGCGCTGTAGATGTGGACGAGCCCATGGTGGATGATGCGCCGAGCCTCACTGCGGTCGCCGCGCCGGATGGCTGCCATCAAGGCGGGTTCCTGCAGCAGATAGTACTCGTGAATCCGGTCATAAGGACGGTGTTCGAGCAGTGGGATGGCGTGGAAATCGTTCATGGCAGCATTAGATGTTCGATATACCGATCCTCAAAGCCGTCAACAAGGTTCAACTCGATGACCCGTACCAGTGCGCGCAGTTTTTCCATTTTGCCGAGGGTGGAGTGGTCGAGCAGTGCCAGCAATGCGCCCGCCAGTGCGGTGTTGCCCACCACCCGCACTTGATCCTCGCGGATGCCGGGCAACAACCCGATGGCGATGGCATGGGCGACATTGAGGTGCATGCCGAACCCTCCCGCCAGATAGACACAACCCAGGTCCGCCTGCATGCCGAACCCTCCCGCCAGATAGACACAACCCAGGTCCGCCGCACCGATGCCCGCCGTTTCCAACAAAATATCAATACCCGCACCAATCGCCGCCTTGGCCTGCAACAGCAGCGCGACATCCACCTCGCTGATGCGCAACGCGCCATGGGTGTTGGATCCGGTCAGGCTTAATGCCAGTTCGCCATCGTCCGTGAGGCGGTTGGGGGAGGGGATGCTTTGCCATGCCGCGCAATCAAAGCGCCCGTTTTCCCGGAGCAAGCCGCATGCGCGTGCGGTTGCGAGGAAATCCACATAGGCCGAGCCGCAGAGTCCGTTGGCGCGGGCGAGCGGGATTTTGCCGATGGTTGCGGATTCGAGATGAAACGGATCTAACGAGAGTTGCAGGTCACTGACCGCGCCATTGCGCGCGCGGGTGCCACAGCGGAGACCGCAGCCTTCGAATGCCGGTCCGGCGGCAGTGGCACAGGCGGTTAGATTTCCGCCGTTTTGCAACACGATCTCGCCATTGGTTCCCATGTCCACCAGCAGGCTAATAGTTGCAGCGGCGTTTCGGGCGCGAGCCCGTCCGCCTCTAACATGATTGCCGCGGCTGGAAGCTGTTTGCCCGCGATGAAGCGCGGGGTGAAGGGAGCGATGCCCAGCGGTGTCGGGTCTGTGCCGGTGAGCAGGTGGAGCATGGTGGTGTTGCCGGCGATCGCGCCACCGGCGATCCGTTCTAACGGGCGCGCCGCCAGTTCGCACGCGCGCAGCAAGAGTGGCTGGATGGTTTCCATCACGATGGAGTGCTGCATGGCGGCGAGGTTTGCCGGGTTCCGCGCGGCGTCGATGCGTGTGATGACGTTATCGCCGAAGCGGATTTGCGCGTTGAATGCGCCCGCCCGGTGACCAGGTCTGTTAGCAGGACGACCACGGTGGTGGTTCCCACATCCACCGCGAACGCCGTGTCGCGCCGCCCCGGCACCGGCCGGAATAGCGGTTGGTGGGTGAAGGGCACGGCAATCTCAAAGGTTTCGCCGACCTGCGGCCGGTGCTCGATATGCGAACGTGCGGGAATGCGCACCAGCACCGTGCCCGCGGGTTTGGCGCGGCACGCCTGGACGGTGACTGGAGCGTGGACCTCACTGCCATCTATCAGCACCGATCCTTCGCGCAACAGCACTTCGCAGCCGTGGCAGAGACCGCGTTGGCCGCAGCGGGTGTTGAGCGGCAACCCGTGTGCGGCGAGGATATCGGTTAGCGGGCGCGGATCCTTGGAGACGGGAATCTCGCGGCGCTCGCCGGATTCCAGCTCAACCCTAACATGCGCGGCGGAACTCATGCGCTTGGAGATTGTGGAGGCAGCGCATCGGCACGCAGGATGGATTCGTCCGGAGCGTGTCCCAGTTGCCATCCGGGTTCGATGATTTGGAAGCGTTCCGCGTCCCAGTTGCCCCAGAGCAGGTCGCGCAGCAGCGCGGGATCGCCGGGCGGATGCTCGAACTTCCAGCCCAGCCAATCCGCGCACTTGCGCGCATAACCGGCTTCGTGCACGGTTCCATCCGGGCGTGTAGTAATAACAAGTGGGGCACCGGTGTTGATGAGCGGCGTAGGCCTCCTTGCTGCCCATGAACACGGTGATGCAGTCATGGGCGCGCGGAATGACGAGCCGGTGGCGCATGGGCCGCAGCCCCACCGTGCCCCGACCGCAGAGACCATAGGCCAACGCCACCGCATCGATGTCGGTGCGCGCATCCACCGCGTCGCAATTTTCCTGCAGTGCGGCGCGCAGGGTGTCGGGCCGGTCATGCAGGCCGATTTCGAAGAAGCGTGTTTCCACGATGTGGGACGCGCCTCGGGCATGCAGTGCGATCTCCCCCTCAAACACATTGCAGGCTAACAGCGCGATGCGCGGGGGCTGGACGATTGGCGGTTGCGTTTCCTGATGGTTCATAAGTCGGATTGGATTTCAGATGATTGGAAGGGGTGCCGGGCTCTGCCAGTGGAAAACGCCGAATCACCCACTCAAAGCGGCGGTGGCCCGCCGCACTCCAAAGCACGCGCGTCATTTTCGTTGTGACCAACTCCTTTCGATTTCCTCGAGGCTGCGGCCCTTGGTTTCCGGCACCAACCGCCAGACCACGCCTATCAGCACGACGCAAAACGCGGCATAGATATAGAATGGGAAGGCATGATTGAAATGGGCCACAAACCAGGAATCCTGCGCATCCATCAGCGGGAACGTCTGGGTCACGGCGTAATCCGCCGTCCACAGGAAAAACGTCGCCAGTCCCAAGGCGCGTCCGCGCACCGCCGTGGGGAAAATTTCCGCTAGAATGACCCACACCACCGGTCCGACCGACAAGCCGAAGCAGGCGATGTAAAGCACGATGAATAACAACATCCAGCCGCTGACGGCCGCCGGGTCGGTGAGCGTCTGCGCCATGACGCCCATGGCTAACAGGCTGATGCCCATGCCGGCGGAACCGACGAGCATGAGCGGTTTGCGGCCCCAGCGGTCCACGCTGGCGATCGCGATGAGCGTGAACAACACGCCGGTGCCGTTGATGATGCATTGCTGGAGCAGACCCGCATCCACCCCGGTTGATGAACTCATGGTTTTGAAAATCGTCGCCCCGAAATACATGAAGACGTTGATGCCCGTGACTTGTTGCAGGATCGCCAGCAGGACACCTATCATCAAGGGCAGCCGCAGCCTCGCGGAGAACAGTTCTCCCCAAGTGCCGAGTTCCTGCGAAAGCGCCGCCTTGATGCTGTCAAACTCCGCCCGGGCGAATTCCGTGCCGCCTATTTTTGCAAGAATCCGCCTGGCCTCGTCTTCGCGCTTGTTCTCGATCAACCAGCGCGGACTTTCGGGAATCGGCATGAGCAGCAGGGCGAAAAGCGTGGCTGGCAGAATGCCAATGCCGAACATCCAGCGCCAACCGGTCTCAGTCAGCCATGCCTGGTCCCCGGATTTGGCAATGAAGTAGTTGATGACCGAAGTCAGGGCGATGCCGCCGACGATGGCAATCTGGTTGACGGCGACCAGCCGGCCGCGGATGCGCGCCGGGGTGATTTCCGAGATATACATGGGCGTGGAAATCGAGGCGATGCCGATGCCCAGACCACCCAGAATGCGGAACACGATGAAGGTCGCAATGTCATTGGGGAAAGCCGTGCCGATGGCCGATGCGAGAAACATTGCGGCTGCCAGGAACATCGCCAGGCGGCGGCCATAACGATCGGATACCGGCCCGACCAGAAGTACCCCCGCCGCGCAACCGAGGAGCACACAACCCGACGCCCAGCCTTTCATGAAATCGCTGAGCTGGAAGCGTGCTGTTAGAGGCTCGATGGCTCCGGAGATGACGCCGGTGTCGAAGCCGAAGAGCAGCCCGCCGAGGGTGGCGACCAGACAGACCGGTAGGATATAATTCCAATTGGCATGGACCGTGGATGTGGGTTGTGTGTTCATGAAGTTGAGTATGTCACCAGAGCAGCAGCACATCATAGGCAGGAAAATGATCATCACAGGTGATTACAGTGAGTCCTTCCACTTGTGCTTGGGCGATGAGCAGCCTCATGCCGTGTAGTCCTTGAAGTCCTCCAGCGGTTCATCGAAGTCCGGAGCCATCCAGATTTTGCCGCGCAGACAGCCGAAGCCACGGAGGTTTATCAATTCTGCGGCGTCAGCGTCTGAGGGGGCTGTTCCAACCGGTTCCAATTCGGCTTTGACCCGGATGGTTTGATGCCGCCATGCCGATGGCAGCGGCAGGTGCAGCGTGCCGTCGGCGTCTGGTTCGATGATGGCGGTGAGGATGGTCACGGGTTGATATTACCTGCGCTTTGTCGTTTGTAAAGCCATCAAGCATAGCTGTCCTTGATGGCCTTGAACATCGCCAGCACGTTCTCGATCGGCGAATTGCCCTGGACGTTGTGGACCGCGTTGCAGACGAAGCCGCCGTCCTTATTGAAGATATCGATGCGTTCGCGCACCTCGCGATAGACCGCTTGCGGGGATTCATACATGGTGTGCTGGGTGTTGATGCAGCCGCCCCAGAAGGTGATGTCCCTGCCGAATTTCTGTTTGAGCATGACCGGGTCCATGCCTGCGGCGGAGCATTGGACGGGATTGAGAATGTCAAAGCCGGCCTCGATGAACTCCGGGATCAAGGGTCCCACCGCACCGCATGAATGAATGAAGGTTTTCCAATTCGATTTGCGGTGGATGAGATCATTGATCTGTTGGTGATAGGGCTTGAACAGTTTCCGATAGGTATCAATGGAAATGAACAGGCTGTTTTGTGTGCCGAAGTCGGTGCCGGTGGTCACCACCGCCTGAACACGGTCGCCGAACATCTCGATAAGGGTTGCCAGATTTTGCAAAGCATACTCGCACTGCTTTTCGAAGATGGCATGGACATAGTCCGGGCGGGCGGCGGTGGTCATATACCATTCGCCGATGTCGCGGATGCCTTTCGGGTGCTTGAGGAACGGAGCCGGTACCAGCGCGATGTCACCGAAGGCGGTGCCGGGCGCGAGCAGAACAACACCGGTGTTGGTGGTATCTTGGTCTAATAATTCAACCTGTTGCTGGTAATAGGCGATGTCCTCTGCGGTGAACAGGCCGAACTCCTCCAGATTGTCCTGCGGGTTGAGATGGTCGTCGTCTATCGGTTCCTGGCGGATAAGGGTGTCGAAGAAATAACCGTTTTTCGGCATGTGCGCCGAGGGTGGTGCGGTGCGGTCGCCTTCAGGATACATCAGCCAGCCGTGATCGGGAGCGGGCATGACATTGAAG
>JAPLUJ010000418.1 GCA_026397695.1 Verrucomicrobiota bacterium
ACCCGGCCCAGTGAACTCCAAGCCTGCTTTCCGCATGGTCTTGATAGATGATTCAGCCGCAGCGTTTCCACCGGGGGAATCCAGGATATTGGCCTTGGTGCCGTTCGAAACGGCGGTTGAGGCGGGTGAGCATAAACTGCTCTGCAAACCGGGTAGCATCACCCGTATGGCCGCTGTCAAAAAGCTCAACCCATACAACATGGCACAGACCAACTTCTATTACAAAAAGAATGATGCCTGGCTGGTATTCGATGAGTGCAGGATGAAATATATCGACGCATTCCGCCAGGTTTTCATTGTCCATATCAGACCGGGCAGCACGGCTCCGTTGCTCATGACACTCATCGATCAGATGCCGCGGCCGGCACCCGCGAAGTAAACCTAAATGGCAATATGGAACCAGCTGCAGTAGCTTTTTTACCACTGGTTTCACGAACCCGGCTTGAGTTTTCCCGCAATGCGCTCGTGATCCTTCTTGCTGAATCGCTCCACGTCTTCCTGCTGCATCAGGTCAAGCGCTTCCTGATAACTGCCCGCTTGTTCCAGCACCAGGATCTTGGATTGGAAAAAATAATTCCAGTGGATCTGGTGCGCCACCGGATCCATGCGCAGGCGGTGCATATAACTCTCCAAGCGACGGATTTCCGCCAACCCCGCCGCCGGTCCATCGATATGGGCAAGCGCCAACGCATATCGCCCGGCACAGGCAACCTCGGCCATGGCGAAATGACCGGTGGGCAACTCCCGCTGCGGCGCAAGACGCCGGTTTTCCGCCATGAACTTGTTAAATACCTGTGGCCAAACCTGACGCTGCCGGTCGATCACCTTGTGCCAATCACCCGCCACGATGTCGCGATCATGCAATTCCCACACCGCGCGTGCCTGTGCCGGATATTGTTGCAGGATGTTAGCCGTGAGCCGGTCGAGATCATGCCACAGGAACGAGCGCTGCGCCGACATGACGGCAAACAGCATGACTAACAGAAGAGCCGGAACGCGTGGCGCAACACCGATGAACAAAGCACGCCACGCGGCGTTCAGAACCATGGCCGCGCCCAGACAAAACCACGGCATTCCCGGATAGATCCGGTATTCCGGCATGAACTCCGGTATCAAATACGCCACCCGGAATAACATCGTGGCCACGTAGAGGAACAAGCAAACACCTATCAGGCGCGTGGATTTCCGCCAGGCCAGCAGCAGGCTGACACCTGTTAGGGCGAGCATGGCCGCCGCCGCCCACATCGCGCCGGTGTCGGGGATGCTGAGCCAGCCTGCGCCAGGCGGCACCAGGGTTTCGGCGATGTGGTGGTCCGAACAAAGCGCCACCGGGATCACGCTGCGCCAGGCGAATTCCCAAAACACACGGGCCAGCGTATAGGCGTGCCCGATGAAACGCGGTTCCCCCCACTGCCGGGTCGCCAGCAGCAGATCGGGGAGGATCCCGCTCACCCACAGCACGGCGATTCCTAACAGCAACCCTCCTGCCAGCCACCATCCGCGGCGGCGGAGCATGTTCCAGTGTTCCGGAGTCATGCATGCGAGGCCGACGGCACCGGTAATCATCAGCGCGTGAAACAAGCCCGGCCCTTTGGACAAGGTCGCGCCGATGATGCCGAGCACGGTCCATAACAGTTTCGGCCATCCGCCATCCCTCAGGAAACGCAACAGCGCCCATGCGGCGAGCAGGGAAAACAACGTGACCCACGCGAGATCCTGGGTCCGCACGTAATTGGGAATCTCGCTCGCCAACGGATGGACCGCAAACAACAACGCGCCAAACCACACCACCCCGGCACCAGCCCGGCCGCGCAGGAAATCCCGGCCAAAGCCGAACAACACACAGGCCACCGCCGTGTGCAGGAGCCAGTTTACCGCGTGAAACGCCACCGGCGACATCCCGCAAAGATGATATTGGATGACATAACCGAGAGTAGTCCATGCCCACGGCAGGTTCTCCCAGAATCTCCCTTCCATAATGGCCGCGTTGTCCAAAATGCCCGTCGTGTCGTCCATGTAGAACTTAGATCCGAGACACCACAAATGCGCCAGCGCGCTCGCCGCGATGATCCACAGGAAAGGAATCCACAGGCGCTTGCTCATAAGGCCAACAGGAGAGCCATGAAATGTTCTTTTGGGACGGGAAGTCCATCGTCCTGAAGGGCGTTTTCACCCATATACATCATGACTTGTCGCATGGGCGGATGATACTGATTGATGACTTTGTAACCTTTTTGCGGAGGAGGCATGGCTTAAGATCCGGTTTCAGGGGTTTACATCTTCCCGTGATGGTGAAAGGGTTGACCGTGGATGAGATTGAGAATGTTGTTGCTAACGGTTATCATGCCGGCGGTGGCCAACAGTCCCCAACACGCCCCCAGGATCCATAACGCCACGACAGAAAACCTGATCGACCTGCCGACTTTCGAGTAACATGCCCGGCTCAGACCCAGCAGAACCATCGCGTTGGCAAACCACAGTGGCAGATAGATGTGTGCAACCACATCCCGCAGCCGGTTCGAATAACCTCCCGCCGGCGACCAGAAGGCTGGCTTCTCACGCAGCATCGCAAACCACACCAACAGCACGCCAAGACACAGGACAATGCATGTCACGACCATCAACCCGGCACCAAGCCATATCTTTGGCGGGTGATTGTCAGGGTGGACACGCGCGTTCATGACTATGGATTACCATTTTTTCCATACAGGTGCCTTGGGCTTCCAGGTGGATGCGGGCAGTTCATCATCAAACTCGAAGCGGTTGCCCATCCCGCGCAGCAGGCCGCTGATTTCCTTGGCTTCCTCTAACAATCCGACGATGCGTTCCGCAGTCAGTCCGGGTTCCATCTGTGCGGCCTTCACCGCCGCAGCCCGTCGCTGCAGCACCGTGGCGGAGAGCAGTGACAGCGCGTGTTCGGCCGCCTGCATGCCATCGACCGGCACCCCCTCAAGGACGACCTCGCGGGTGAGTGCGCGGCGGTCGCATTCCGGCAAGCCGCCCAGAAACGCGTTCACCGCGGCATGCGACGCCGGATCGGGCGCGGCCGCGAGAATACCTTCTAACATTTGTATGCCCTCCAACCAGCGGGCCGCCTCGTGCAGCGTCTCGAACTGCTCAGCCAACAAATGCTGCGCGGCCGCCGACGACAGCGCGAGATGGCAGAGGAAGGCGACGATCCGGTGCATGGGTGTCGGTTCGGCCGGTGGTGCGGATTCGTTAGATGTGCCGCTGGTCACGGGCAGCGCCCGTTGCGGCCTGGCTTTCAGTTTGGCAATCTCCTGGCGCAACACCGTCGAGGAGGTCTGCAAATAGGTGACGACCCCGTTGATCTGGTTTTCCCGCGCGGCAAAGTCGCTCACCAGCGTCAACATATCCGCACAATCAGTGAGAGCTGCGGCGCGGCCTGCGGCGGTGTCGAGCGACCCTTGCGCACGCGCATTTTCAAGCTTGAAATCAAAGAATTCCTGCGCCTCTCCTAACAGCTTGCGGAAGGCGTCCACGCCATGGCTCTTGAGATAGGTGTCCGGATCATCGCCCGCAGGCATGCACACTACCCGCACGGACAGACCCTCCGGCGCCAGTTCGCGGAACGTGCGTTCGGCTGCCGCGAGGCCGGCCTTATCGGCGTCATAACAGATCAGCACGTGGCTGGTGTAACGGCGCAACAAGCGGGCGTGTTCGCGGGTGAAGGCCGTGCCGAGCGGCGCAATGGCGTGGTCAATGCCCAGTTCGTGGCACGCGATGACGTCAAGCTGGCCTTCGCACAGCAGCGCCGCCTTTTCGCGCAGGATCGGTTTTTTTGCACGGTCGAGGGCGAACAGGACTTTGGATTTGCGGAAAATGGCGGTCTCGGGCGAGTTGATATATTTTCCGCTGTTAGGGTCGGCGCGGAGTTGGCGGCCGCTGAAGGCGATCACATCGCCGATCTCGTTGCGGATCGGAAACATCAGACGGTCGCGGAAACGCACGCGGATGCCGGATGTGGCATTGCCTTCTTCCCGCAGATAGGCCATGCCGGAGTCCACCAACTCACGGCCGGTGAATTTCCGCGAGCGTGCCCAATCGAGAAACGTCCGCGCGTTTTCCGGCATCCACCCGACCGTCCAGTGCGCCGCCATTTCCCGTCCGAAGCCACGCGATTTCAGATAGTCCCGGGCATGGGCTGCGGCCGGATCCTTGACCAGCAAGTCGTGGAAAAACGCGGCGGCCTCGCGGTGGATATCCAACATGCGTCCGCGGCTTTTCCGGTGGCGGTCGGCCTCGGGATCGGACTCCTCCTCGCGGATCTGCACGCCGGCCCGGTTGGCGAGTTTGCGTACCGCTTCCAGGAACGGCAGATTCTCATGATCCCGCACAAATGCAATGGCGTCCCCGCCCTTGCCACAGCCAAAACAATGAAACGACTGCCGCGCCGGATTGACATAAAACGACGGCGTCTTCTCGTGGTGAAACGGGCAGTTCGCCCGAAACTGCGAGCCAGCACGCTTCAACGGCACATACGACCCTATCAGCTCGACGATATCCGTCGCGCTGAGAACTTGCTCGATGCTTTCCTTGGGAATCTGGGCCACGGCTGCTGCGGTGCGGCCATCATACCCCCCGCACCGCCCCGGACAATCCCGCAAACCAGGAAAATCACGTAGCCAGCCACCGAAGTGCTTGCCAAGTGCCGCATCGCCACTCCATCCTCCCCTCGCCCACCCGGAAACCCACCCGGCGGGCACCGCCCATAACATCGCGCGCTTAGCTCAGTGGTAGAGCACATCCTTCACACGGATGGGGTCGCAGGTTCGAA
>JAPLUJ010000413.1 GCA_026397695.1 Verrucomicrobiota bacterium
GAGTGGTGACCGCACCGACTACTTCAACGTGGCTTACGAGAATCTCGCGCGTCGCGGCACGCAGGCGGAGCACGGCAACGATGCGCAGGGCGGCATGGCCGGGTTCGGGAAAAACCCCTACACGTCATGGATCCCGACCTATAACGGTTGCGAGTCTAACATCCTGCAAAAAGCACCGAAGACCTGGGGATCACCGGCCAGCCGTCTGGCCGAAGTCGTGATCTCCGGCCACCCGGATGACAAGGGTAAGAAACGGCTCGCCCTGAGTGCGGGCGAGCAGCTCAAGATCCTGATGTGGATCGATCTCAACGTGCCCTTCTATGGCACATCGCAGTCGCGCCAACCCGAACTGCGCGGCTGCCGCCAGATCCTGCCGAAGGACTTGGACAAGGTGCTCAAGGAGGTCGCCACGCGCCGCAATATCAACCTGCCCAGAACGTTCTATGTGCGGCTGGACCATCCCGAAAAAAATCCGTTCCTGGCAGTGCCCCTGGCCAAGGGCGAGTTCGCGTCTGCCAACGATCCCGATTACCAACAAATCCTCGCCTGCTTCGCGGCAGTACAGGAGGCGCTCGCGCAACGCATCGACGTGGACTTCCGAACGGTCATCCAAGCCAGTACTAACAAGTAAGGCCGGCCCATTGGATGCAACCGCTGCCAGGCATCCGCGCCGCCCCCCCAATACGTGGCTGCGGCATCTTGCCGCAGACCGTGGCCACAGCGTCCCGCTCCGCAAATCTCAGAACTCAGCGTTCGACCTCGGAAACGCCGTAGTGTCGAGCAAGCCGGATTCCCTGAAATGGTAGGGCGTGGCGGCCTCGCCGCGCCGTGACTGGGCTTGCGGCCTGAAAGGACACGGAGGAAGCGAATGGCTACGCGCTTGGATTTTAGCGAATCAAGCTCCCTCCATTTGCACCGCCATCCGGCGGACAAGTGGGACGGCCGAGGCCGACCGTCCCTACCATTGAGGGAATCGAACTTGCTCGGCCATTCGACCCAAACGAGGTGGTTTGCTGAGTTCTGAGACTCAAGTTGACGCGCATGCCGATCAGGGTGTGAATCCGTGACCGCCCGGGGTTGTGATCGGCGCGGAGGTCTGCTAAGCTGGCGGTGTCCGATGCATGCCCCATCCCCCACAACACCGCCGGTTTCCACGGGGGTCGTGTTTGAAGCGCGGCGCTTGCGCAAGGTCTATCACACCGGCGAGGTGGACGTGGTGGCGCTGGCCGGCGTGGACCTGGAACTGCACGCCGGGGAACTCGTCTGCCTGTTAGGCCCCTCGGGCAGCGGCAAGTCCACCTTGCTCAACATCCTCGGCGGACTGGACGTGCCGACCTCGGGCGAACTGATCTACAAAGGCTGGCAACTCGACGGTTCGCAGGAAAACCAGTTGACCTTGTTCCGCCGCAACTGTGTGGGCTTCGTCTTCCAGTTCTACAATCTGATCCCCTCTAGAACATCGCCCTGATCACCGGCATCTCGCTCAACCCGATGAGCCCCGAAGAGGCGCTCGACATGGTCGGCCTGGGTGCGCGGATGGACCATTTCCCGTCGCAACTCTCCGGCGGCGAACAACAACGGGTGGCCATCGCCCGCGCCATCGCCAAGCGTCCGGAAGTGTTGTTATGCGACGAGCCCACCGGCGCGCTTGACGTGACCACCGGCATCACCGTGCTCGAGGCCGTGGAGCACATCAACCGCGAACTCGGCACCCTCACCGTGATCATCACCCATAATGCGGTGATGGCGGAAATGTCCGACCGCGTGCTCTATCTATCCGATGGAAAAATCGTCAAGGCGCACCGCAACCCAACCCGCCTCGCGGCATCCCAACTGAAATGGTGATTCCAGCCAGCCGGATGACCACTGAGGAATTGCTCGCTCTCGAACAAGAAACCATATTTAGGGAGGATCTCCAGGCCACTCTCATCCGGCAGCCCAACATCCGGGTTCTTCCAGAGCCTCCAGAGTTGGAAACCGTCTGGCACCAACTCGCCGCCATTCCCTCCGCCTCACCCGAATGAGAGATACATTCCTTATGAAACACCCTCTTACTGCGATCTTGACCCGTGAAG
>JAPLUJ010000107.1 GCA_026397695.1 Verrucomicrobiota bacterium
GAGTATCTTTCGCACGCCACCAGCAAGGATCTGATCCAGTGGACAAAACATCCCGAACACATGATCGCGCCTGACGGGGTCCACTACGCCAATCATCGCAACCGTGACTTCCGCGATCCTCAGGTTTTCTGGAACGAGAAGGCAAAGGAGTATTGGATGCATATCCTCGCCAATGTTCCTGGGAAAAAAGGCAACCGCTTTGGCCTCTTGACTTCGAAAGATCTGGTGACATGGCAGCAGCAGAACGATGTTGAGGGCGTGCCCGGGGATGAGTGCCCGGACTACTTCAGCATCGGCGACACACACTATATTCATTCATGCCGGCGGTACTGCTACTCGGACAGGCTGGAAGGCCCCTACAAGTACCCGGAACTGACAAGAGAACTGGACCAGCCGTTCCTGAATGCGGGCAAACGGGTGTGGGATGGTAAGCGCCACGTCTTGTTTGCAGGCTGGGCGGGAGGGCCGATGCCTTCGGCACGGGAAGTCTATAGTGGCCCCAGCGGTCTGCTCTATATGAAGCCCGTCGCGGAAGTAATCAATGTCTTCAAACATACGGCCCTTGACCTGGCCGGCAAACCGGAGTTCACGCAATCCGCATCACAATGGCGATACGACGGCGCCGTCTTGCGATCCAGCGCCGGTCAGGAGATGGCGACGGCGGTATTCAAGGTGCCCGAGCATTACATGTTGGACTGCCTTGTCACAATGACGCCCAAGAGCCGGTTTGCCATCGCCATAGGCGGGCATTACCTCCTGAGCCTCACGCCCGAAAATGGTTCACTGTCGCTCACCGGTCCGGGAATCAATCGAACTCGCCCCTGTCCAGTGGACATCTCTAAACCAGTCAAGATCCAGGTGTTCGCCGAGGGGAAATTGATTGAGTGCTTTGTCAACGACCAGTTCGCGCAGACGTGCAAGGTCGGGACAGCCAAAGAAAGAAAACTTGGAGTCAGCTCGGAGGGTGGCAGTGCGGAAATCCTCAAGCTGCTGGTGAAAACGTGTGAATAGAAGCAACCCCCATTTCCCCGCCTTCCGGTCCGGCCACCGGCTCTTCCATCGGCCTTCACCGGGAAAGCAATTTCCTAGCAATAGCTTGAAGTGTCTCTCTCTAGCAACACCATGAACAAACTCGCGTCCCTGCTCCTTGCCACCCTGTTACCGCCGCTGACGGCGTCACAGGCTGCCGACATCAGCCGTTACAATGTCATCTGGAATTCTCCATCCAAAGACCCAAGCGGTGTCATGCCCATTGGCAACGGTGACATCGCGGCGGGTGTCTATGCCATCGAGAGCGGCGACTTGTTCCTGCTGCTCGCCAAAAACGATGCCTACACCTATCTCGGTGACATCTTCAAGACCGGTCGCTTGCGTGTCTCACTCAGCCCCAACCCGTTCCAGGCCGGCAAGCCGTTCCGCCAGACGCTGGACCTGTCCACCGGCTCGATCCGCATCGAAGCGGACGGCGTGACCTTGCGCATCTGGGCGGATGCCAACCGGCCCGCCTACCACGTCGAGATCGACTCACCCCGCGATCTCGCCGTGACCGCGCAGCCGGAGTTTTGGCAGCGCTTCGACAGTTGCCCGGCGAACGCGAGGAAATCGGACACCGGGCCGACGCAGGATGTACGGCTCGAACGCAACGGCAAAATCCTCTGGTATTTCCCGGTTGGCGATCGCAGCGTCTATCCCGACGACCTGAAGTATTACGAAGTCGAGCAGATGGCGGCGAAGTTTTCCGACCCATACCGCTTCAACACCTTCGGCAACCTTCTCGAAAGCCCGATGCTCAAACTTGCGGACGGCGCGTTGCGCGGCACGGGCAAGACCTTCGACATTCGAGTCCACGCGCTGACGATGCAAACACCGCAGCCGGAGACATGGATCGCGGCCATCGGGAAGCAGACGGCGGATGCCGCAAGCGACTGGGAGCGACACCGCGCTTGGTGGTCGGAGTTCTGGAGCCGAAGCTGGATCGCGGCTTTCGACAACACCGTTCCCGCCGGTGCGCGCGAGAAACTAACCGGTGAAGCACCCGGCGGACGCCGCGAGGAAGAGGACGGGGCCGCCTTGGCCGCGCAAAGCTACAACGTGTTTCGATTCCTGATGGCCTGCCAGAGCCAGGGGCGTGTCCAAGCCAAGTTCAACGGTGGCTTGTTCACCCAGCAGTTGCGGGTCAATCAAGCGCGCTCGCACGCCGCCAAACAACCGGACGGCACGTTTCTCACCCACGAGGACGACCGGCTTTGGGGACGCCGGTTCACGTATCAGAACCAGCGGCTGCTCTATTGGCCGCTCCTGGCGAGCGGCGATTTCGAAATGATCAAGCCGTTCTTCGACTACTACTCGAACCTGCTCCCGATGCGCCAGGCCATCACGAAGGCGTGGTTTGGCCACGATGGCGCCTACTACCGTGAAAACATCGAACCGACCGGCGCCGAACGCGATTGCGGCGAACAGGGCAAGCCCCTGAAGACCAAACCAGGCGCGAACACCGGCCAGGGCTACTACCACAGTTACTACTTCACCTGCGGCCTCGAAACGACGGCGATGATGCTCGACTACGTCAACTTCACCGGAGATACCACCTTCCGTGACAAGGTCCTCGTGCCGTTCGCGCGCGAGGTCTTGCGTTTCTTCGACAAACACTACTCACGCGATCCCGACGGCAAACTCCGCATCGACCCCGGCATGGTGCTCGAAACCTGGTGGATCGCCGTGAACGCCGCGCCTGATGTCGCCGGGCTGCAATTCTGCCTCGATGAGTTGCTCGCGATGAAAGCAGGCACCGCCGATGATCAGGCGCAATGGCGGAAATTCCGCGGCGAAATCCCGGATCTCCACCTCCGGACAATCGAAGGCCGCCAAGCCATCGCCCCTGCCGCGAAATGGGACAAAATGAATAACTCCGAGAATGGTGAACTCTATCCGGTCTTCCCGTTCCGCTGTTTCGGCCTTGCGCTCGGCACCGCTGACATCGTTGCGTGGACGATGAAGCATCGCACCATCAAGGACGCCTTCGGCTGCGCCTGCTGGTCGCAAGACCAGATCCACTGGGCCTTCGCCGGCAACGCCACAGAAGCCGCCAAGGGATTGGTGCGACGTTTCCGCATCGCCTCGCCGATGTGCCGCTTCCCGCTCTACGGTCACGAAGTCCCGGACTCCTGTCCTGACTTCGATCAGTTCGGCGCCGGTTCGGTCGCACTCCAGCGGATGCTCGTTCAGGAAGCCGGCGGGAAGATCCTTCTCCTGCCCGCGTGGCCGGCGGCGTGGGACACCGATTTCAAACTGCACCTCGCACAGCGCACGGTCATTAGCGGCACCGTCAAAGACGGCAAGCTGGTCAGTTGGGAGATCCAACCTGCCTCGCGGAAAAAAGACGTGACGGTTTGTCAGCCTCAATCAGCAACCTGCCAAAAAACACCACCAGCCAATCAAGACCGATGAAACAGCTCATCCTCGGGTACACAGGATAACCTCCGTTCCATTTGGCCGCGTCCTTGCGAACGGAGCCACGGCGGTCAAACGCCGCTCCAACCGAAACCCGGCGCTACTCCGCCGGAGCTGGCTTGGGCTGCGCCTTGTCCCACTCGGCCTGACTGACCTGCTTCACCTGGTGCAGGAAGACGAACATGCCCTTTTTGTTGCCCATGACCACGTCGGGGCGTGAGTCGCCGTTCAGGTCAGACGGCGCAACCTGCGTGCCGACGCCCGAATTGTCGTCGATGAGGTGGGGGACGTATTCCACACTGCCGCCCGCGCCGCGTACGAGGCGGAACCAATACAGTACCGCAGCCGCGTTGGATTCCGGATCGCCCGCCGGCCCATGGGCCCAGAAGCGCTTGCCCGTCAGGATGTCCAGCGCGCCGTCTCCGTCCATGTCCACCAACTCAATGGCGTGCGGTTGGGTGAACTTGACACCATATTTGTTCTCCTTCGGCTCCTTGCCCATGATCAGGTGCTGCTTGAAGGTGACCGCCCCGCCCTCTTTCTGTTGCTCCCACCAAACGAGGCCGTAGCCGTGCGGATTGAGGGTGGTGATGATGTCATTCAATCCGTCGCCATTCACATCGTAGGCGTGCATCTGCGCGGCGCCACTGTCCGGAGCGAAGGGGAACTTGTGGAACTTCCATTCCGTGCTTCCGGCCTGCGTGGCGGGCTGTTCCCACCAACCTTCGGCTTCGAGCAGATCCGAGCGACCGTCGCCATTCACGTCGCCAAAACCGACGCCGTGGGTGTACTTGTGATACTTGCCCTTCGGGGAGACCGGATGGAACTGCCA
>JAPLUJ010000574.1 GCA_026397695.1 Verrucomicrobiota bacterium
GGCGGAACTTGATAATCCGCCTTCGCCCGCAGCGGCCCTGGCGCTAGTCGTTGACCGCCCGCATCAGTCAGCGCTCCGCGCAAGGAACTCAAATCGTAATCCGGCGCTTTCGCCCCGGGGTTTCCGGTTAGAACCTGCCAGGCCCCCGTCTGCGCCGCGTGCAACGCCAGCACCGTCGGATAACACCGGACCTTCGCACCTCTAACATCCAGCGGCGGACTGTCACCATTGCGGAACGTGGCCACCAGATAACGGGCGGAAATCCGCCGCTGCAAAGGAATCGCCAGCGCTTCCGTGGAAACACCGCGCTCACCCACCACCCGATAGAGCATGTTGCCAGCCAACGTTTCCATCCGGGATCCTCCATCCGCTGCCAACGTGGAAATAGTTAAGCTGCACGCCCGGCTGAAAACCGCATCGGAAATGTCAAACCGCAACTCTGCCACATGCTGGTTGCGAGCCCCCAGATCCAGCGTCAACCGGGTCTCGCCGGTCACTTCCTCGCGCGTGCCTAACAATACCGGATGCTCAACACTGGAGGGAGTCACCGCGACGGAAATCACCCGCACGCCCGTGAACGGAACCGGTTGGGTTCGTCCGTCATCCACCGTGACACGAAAACCCTCCCAGTTCCCCGCTGGAACCGGCATCCTCATGCGTTCAGCCCCACCGGATTGTCGGAAGATCACCTCACCCGCCGCCACGGACTGCCACTCGCCACCGCCCTTGCGTCCTTCGACAACCACCGACTTGAGAAACTCCCGCGCCGGGGAAACCAGATGAATGGCTTCTATCACCTCGGTGGTGCCGGTGGCAACCTCGATCACCGTGGATCTGCCTGATAGAACCATCTTGAACCCCACCGCATCGCGCGCGCTGCCTTCACGCCGCACCGGAACTTCTACAAGATACGGCGTCTCCACACCGGCGGGCGACACCACCCGCATATCCCCCAGATCCGGACGTGACACATCCAGCACCGGCGGCGGCACATCGAGCCGCACCATGCCGCCATTCGCTACCTCCAACAGCGCCTCCCACTGCCACGCCGTCCGGTCAGGGGCAGCAGCCGCGGAAAGGATGCCGGCAGATGCTAACAAGAGCACAATCGGGTGTTTCATGATGGCTTGGCTTTGTCGAAGAACCGTTGATAGAGAAACGAGGCGAAGAACGCGATGACGGCCACGCCCACCAGCGCGCCCACGCGGAAGATGCTCTCAATCTCGCGCATATCGAAAAGAAACACCTTGAGCAAGGTCACCACCAGCAAACCGATGGCGGCGAACCGCGCGTATGTGGATTCCTTCCATATCCCCATCCCTAACACACCAAGCGAAAACAATCCCCAGGCAATGCTGTAAATCATGTCGCGCTGGAAATTCCCGCCAAACCGGAACGCGATGCAGCGCTCGCCCGGCAGCGTGAACCAGTCGGCGATCTCGATGTTGAGCAACAGGAACAACAACACCCCGCCAAATGCGAACAACACACCGCGCGGTTTGAATTCCTCCAATCTCCCGGCCGGATCCGTGAACCAGCGCGCGCCAAGAAACTGCGCCGCAGCCACCACCCCGTAAGCATACAAATGCCAGTTCCAAATCGCGGTGCCGCTGCGCGGGTAATCGGCAAACACCGCCGGATTGAGTGTCAGACGGACGAAGGATATAACTAACAGTGCGAGGCCGGTGAGTTGCAACCCGGGATGTGGCACCCGCCGGAACAACCAAAGCAACAGCGCGCCTTCCATCGCCCAGCTCACCGTCAGCCATTGACGGTCGAACTGGATCGGAAACACCAGCGTGATGAACAACAAGGCGACTCCACCGAACCATGCCATTTGGCTGCGGTTGTTAGAATCCATGTTCGGAACCGCCCGGATCACCGCATACAGCGCGATCAGTGCCGGCACGGCAAACGCCAGTGGAACCAATCCCATCATCTCATTCGGCCACGCCCGCTTCACCAAATCATGAACTAACAAAAAATGGCCCACGCCCGAGAGCGCGCTGGCAATCCACGGCGCGGCCTGCCCCGCGCACGCCTTGCGGAATACAAACGGCAACACCAGAAACAACACGTAGAATCCCAGATACCACGACAGCGCCACCAGCGGGACCTCCGCCCGGAAATGATTCGTGTGCCAGACGGCTTCCACGGCGAGCGTGGCGATCAGCGCCGCCAGCACGAGCGGTCCATGTTTGGCCAAAACCGCCAATCCTGATAGAAGCACGACCATCAACAACGCCACCCCGAACACCGGCGACGGGTTGGCCACCGGCAGTTGTAACAACGCGAGAATCAATAACGCGAAGGGCAGCAACCCGGAACACACCGGCAGCATTGCGCCCACTGACATGTGGGGAGATGGCTCTTCTCCATCCGCTGGTTTTCCGCGATGCAGCCATTTTCCGGCTACCGCGAAGACCGCCGCAAAACCGGTGATCACCCACAAAAACGGCATCAACGAAGCCACCTGTGCCGGAATCCGTAGCAACCACAGTGCGGCCACCCCCATCGTCAACACCAACGAAACCAACACCGGCATCACCGCGCCCGTCGCCACCGCCAAAATAATAACTAACAAATCTACCATCAATATGGCCGCCCAGATGACCAGCGGCACCGGCGACAGGTGGAACACCGGCAACAACATCATCAACAGCACCAACGGCGCAACCCACGGGCCAGCCTGCAGCGGCAACACCGCCGGGCTATCAGGCAAGCGCCGGGCAAGCACCACCGGCACCACCGCGTGCAATGCGCCAAATATCAGATATAGCACCAGCGCCCCGATCAGGTTCGCCGTCGTCAAATACGCCATCGACCACAGCGCCAGATGCAGGAATGCCAGGCCCGCCGCCACCACCTGCGCCGCCCCCCATTGCGGGCGTACCGCCACCACCGCAATCACCGCGAGTTGGACCAGCAGCACGAATCCATACAACTGGAAATACCTCCCCGCCACTTGCTCGAACGTCAGCATCGCGAAGGCGAACAACATCGCCGCCCCCGCCAATCCCAACACCGCGCCCGCGCAGTGCTCATCCATCTCCCGTCGCCGCTGGTTCAGCCACACGCCTGCTAGAAACACGGCCATGAAAAACACCGCAATACCCATCGGTATCAAGGTCTTCGGATCTTCGAAATACCGGCCGCGGGTGAAGAATTCATCATACCACCCGATCTGCATCAGCACCGTGCCGGCGGCGGCGGCACTCGTCAGGAAGCGCCAGCGACCATGCCGGGAAGCCGCTAACAGTCCGATATCCAACAGCGCGATGTAGCCGAAAAGCCCGAGCACGTTGTCGCGTCCGGTGTGGACCAGCACTGGCGTTAGAAATCCGCCGAGCATCCCGAGCACCGCCACCACCAGCGCGTCGAGCCGCACCGCCACCAGAAAAGCCACCAGCGTGATCAAGCCCATCAATACAAACGTGAACACCGGCCCGAACGCATCGAACTTATAATAGGCGTGCGCCGCGAATGTCACCCCGTAAAGAATCAGCACCCCGGTCGCGCAAAACGCCTGCGCCAGAACCCGGTACCGCGCATGCCGATGCGTCACCAAACCCCCGGCTAACAACCCGGCCCCGGTCACAAACCCCAAGGCGACGCGCACCGCCGCCGGAATCCAATTGTGCTCAAACGCATATTTGACGAAAAAGATCACCCCGAAAAACATCGCCACCCCACCCAGCCACGCGAACAGCTTCACGCCCATGAAGCGCTCCAGCGAAAATTCCTCCCGCGGCTGTTGCGGCGGGACCTCGCGCTCCTCCATCTGCACCGCTAGCGGAACCCGCCCGGCTTCCCAATCTGCCATCGCGTCTGGCAACTGAGACACCGGCCGCAGTAACGGCGGCGGCAGCGGCGGCGGCTGCTGCGGCGGAATTGCATCGGCGGCCTCTGCCCGCGCTTCACGCTCTGTCAAACTTTCAGGAATGCCGGCCAATTCCTCCTCCTCTGCCGCTGCGGGTGCATCGACTGGCTCCGGTTCTGGCAGATCAGTACCGCGCCGGCCGCGCATCATCCCACGTTCTAACAAAACAAAACGCTCCTGCAGGGCCCGCAGTTGCTCGCATGCCGCCGCGGCTTCTCTAGCGGCATTGGCCGCCTTCACCACTGCCACGATCGGCCCGATAATCACCCAAATCACCAATAAAACCAACAGAATGACGAGGCCTTCCATGAGATTGCCAAAACCTCTAAACAAACCCTAACCCTATGGCGAGCTAAAAATATGGAGCCTCGACATTCCTGTCGCGTTCTTAAAGCAATTGGAACGAAAAGAATCCGTTTCAACGCATCGAAAACCACTTCGGTCATGCAGGGCAGCCTGACTGACTGGAATCCTAATAATCGCGGGAAAACAGGCGAGCGATGTGTATGCTTATGTCTATCCGCGCATGATCCCCTTTTTTGAGGAATACATGGATCCTTCCAACCCCTTATGTTTTAGTGTGTTTTCGTGGTACATAGCTCAGAATTCCGGTTCAATGGATCAAGGGCGGTGATCGAAAAAGACGCTTGTTATCGATCAATCCGGATTTACAATTGATCGATACCGGATGCCTCAATCGCTTAAATCATGGAACTGGCAGCTTTCCGATTGGCCGAATTTTCGCCATGACGAGAGCCGTCTTCGACCGTTGGAGGGAGAATTTCTCCGTCGATCCGGGGTGCATGTGGGTGCGATTTCCCACCTCGGAAAGGATGACAGGGAAACCCTGAGGGAGGAGATGCTTGGCGACGAAGCCCTTCTAACATCGAAGATCGAGGGCGAGTTATTGAATCGTGACAGCCTGCAATCATCGATTCGGAGGCTCTTCGGATTGGCCGGTGACGAACGAAAAGCGAGCCCTGCGGAAACGGGGATCGCGGAACTGCAAGTCGATGTTTACCGGAATTTTGATCTGCCGCTTACGGCCGGGAAATTGTTCGATTGGCATCGCATGGTGATGCGGGGGCGGTGGGATTTGCGAACCGTGGGCGGCTACCGGCGGCACGAGGAACCGATGAGGATCGTCTCGGGACCCGTGCATGACCCGGTGGTGCATTTCGAGGCCCCACCTTCATGCGCAGTGGACGCCGAAATGCGTCAATTCATCGAATGGTTCAACCGTCCGCTCGGGTCCCTGAGCGGCCTTGCGCGGGCGGGGGCCGCCCACTTGTATTTCGAGTCCATCCATCCCTTCGAAGACGGCAATGGCAGGATCGGACGGGCGATCGCGGAAATGGCGCTTTCGCAAGCTTGCGGCCAACCGACCTTGATCGCCCTGTCATCCGTCTTGGAAAAACGGCGCGGTCGCTATTACGAGGCATTGGGCGTCGCCAGTCGGTCTAACGAAATCACCGGCTGGCTGGAGTTTTTCGCAACGATGGTCTTGGAGGCCCAGGAACTCAGTCTCAGGCGAGTCGAATTCCTGATTCAAAAGGCCAGGTTTTTCGACCGCTATCGCGACCGCCTGAATCCCCGTCAGGAAAAGGTGGTTCTGCGGGTGTTCCGCGAGGGCCTTGATGGCTTCAAGGGCGGTCTCAGTTCGCAGAACTACGTCAGCATCACGCAGTGTTCCACTGCCACGGCGACGCGGGATCTGGCGAAACTGGTGGAGTTGGGAGCGCTGATCCGCACCGGCGAACGGAAACACGCGCGATATTCATTGGCCTTGGTGGGAGTGTGATCAAGGCCGGTCCCCCGGGCCTCGCGCAGAAGGATGTCTGAACTCCTACAGCCCCATCCGCAAGTGTCACGTTATTTTTCAGAAGAGGTATTATTTCACCGCCACGTGATCGATGAGCCGCACGTCGCCGTAAAACACCGCCGCCGCCAACATCGCCGGGCGTGTTAGGGTGGTCACCGGCTGCAGGGTTTCCGCATCGACCAGTTCCAGATAATCGATTCGGGCCAGTGGCGAGGCCTCGATTCCCGCGCGCGCCGCTTCAAGGATGTCCGCCACCCCGCCCAGCTTCACCGCATCCGTTAGAGCACGGTGGATGCGCGGTGCGTCGGCACGCTGCTTGTCCGTTAGGCGCGCGTTGCGCGAGGACATTGCCAGGCCGTCGGACTCCCGCACCGTCGGGCATGCGAGAATCTCCACCGGCACGTCCAGATCCCTGACCATCCGGCGGATCACAGCTAACTGTTGGAAATCCTTCTCGCCGAACACCGCCGCATGACAGCCGCTCAACAGGAATAATTTCAAAACCACGGTGCAGACGCCGTCGAAATGCCCGGGCCGCGCGGCCCCGCACAACCCGCGCGACAACAACGACTCGCTCACCGTCACCGAGCGGTCGGGAAAATACATCGCCCCTGCATCCGGCGCGAATACCACGTCCACCCCGGCGGCCCGGCATTGCTCAAGGTCGCTGGCCATCGGCCGCGGATAGGCCTCCAGATCGTCGCTCCGGTCAAACTGAATGGGATTCACAAAAATCGAAACCACCACCACCCCCGCCGGCCCCGCCGCATCCCGCGCCCGCTTCACCAGCTCGATATGCCCGCGATGCAGCGCCCCCATCGTCGGCACCAACACCCGCCGCCCCTCCACGCCGCCGTATTCCATCAGCAATTCCCTCAACTCCGCACCCGTCGCAACCACCTGCATGCCGTCACCCTGACATGCCGCCTCCCCACCCGCAACCCGCAAAAAACACCGCAAAAACTCTTGCGCTTAGCCCGCTTCATCTGCCGCCGCAACGTCAAATAATTCCTCCAGGCGGCTTAAGATGCGGGGCCGCCGGACCAATAACGGCGACCCCGCCCAATGCTGGAGAAAACCCGATAACTCCAGCTATTTGTCGCAACGCGGCAGGTACACCAAACCTGAGGAAACCTTCCGCGCACAACATTCAACACCCCTCTGCGCAGCAAGTCGCACAAAGATTTTCGGATTATTTGAAACAAGCGCTTGCGCCATCCCTGAAACCATGGAATTCGTACGTTGTGCTTTCCCGTAACCCTTTGTCTGCCCGATCCCATGCGTGAAACCCTCATCGTCATCGGTTTGGTCGTGCTCGCCGTGGCGCTGCGAACCGCTTACACTCCTTTCGTGCGCAAGCTCGGCGCCTTCACGTTTCTCGCCGCCACGTTCTGCCTGCTGTATTTCCTGACCCACAGCATCATCGCCGGACTCGGCGGCACCGCCCTCTGGTTGTTCCTGCCATGGGTCGAACTGCTCACCCGCATCCGCCAGATGCGCCTGCCGCTCGACAACCACCTGAGCCAACTGCCTATCCCCAATCCGGCGTTTTTCCCCAACGCCACCGAAGCCGCCGCCGCCATGAATGAAGCAGGCTTCGAACATGTCTCGGATTGCGGCTGGGAATGGGACGGCATGCACCAGTATTTCCGCCTCTTCTGGCACCCCGAAGAACGCGCCGTCTCCGCCGTCTGCCTGTGTGAACAAAGTGACGTCGCTTTCGCGTTCATTTCAATCACCTCGCGCGATAGCACCGGCATCACCTGGCGCACCACCAATTTCCCGTTCGCCGCAACCCTCCGGTGCTCGCCCGACGTGCGTTGGAACCACGTCCCGTGCCGACGGAATTGTTTCCATCAAATCCTGCGCGACCACCGCGAGTATCTCAGCCGTGCGCATGTCAATGATGATCATCTCCAAATGCCGGATCCGGAAGAAATCGCAGCATCCATCGAACGCGAAATCCGCCAACAAATCGATCACAACCTCGCCACCGGCATCATCCGCCTCACCGGCAACGCCCACTTCCGCTATTCCAAACGCGGATTATTCTTCCTCTGGGGCCAGTACATCAAGGACATGGTCAGGCTTTGTTAGCCAGTACCGGCTCAGGAACTGATCACCCCCGCCGCGACCAACCCGCCGAGCACCACGCCCAGCACAATGCGATACCACCCGAAAAGCGCAAGCCCGTGGCTTTGCAGGTAGGAAACCAACCACTTCACCGCAAGGGCTGCGGAAATCATCGCGGCCACAACTCCCACGCCCAAGGGCAGCGGACCATAGGTATCCCACATCAACTTCGCCCCGCCAAACCAGACATCCACCGAAGCATCCAGACCATGCACTTTCCACAGCGCCTTCTTTGCGGTGGCCGCAGTGAGCGTAAGCACACCTAACAGGAATGAATACTCCACGGCCGCCCGCACCGACAAGCCGACTAACAGTCCGCCGACAATGGTCATCAGGCTGCGGCTGGTGCCCGGCCACATCGCGACGCATTGCAGCAACCCGATGAGCAGCGCCATTTTCCACGATAGCTCCAGCAAGTCCATGCCGCCGCCCTGCGCGGGATTGCGTTGCCGCCACCATGTGGCAGTTAGAATCAGGATCCCGCCAACCACCCAGGCGAAAATCACCGGCCACATGCCAAACAACTTGGCCTCAATCCAATCGTTGAACAGCAGGCCGATCACCGCCGCCGGCAGAAATCCGGCGACAATCGAGATGGCGAGTTGCAAGCCTTCCGCGTCCCGGCCGATCACGCCGCGGATCATTTGCAGGACGCGTTGGTAATATAGTCCCAGCACCGCGAGGATCGCCCCGCCCTGAATGCAGATGGCAAAGGTGTCCGCCGCAGCTTTCGCCCCGGCATTCCCCGCGTCGATGCCCATCAGATGCTGGGCAACTAACAGATGCCCGGTAGAACTGACCGGAAGGTATTCGGTGATCCCTTCGATCACGCCGAGAATGAGTGCTTGCCAAGGTTCCATGATTGCGCGGCAAACTCTGTGAGGTGGGTGCCGGGCCTGCAAGGCATTTACGGTTGCTTGTCGGGCGATCACGGTGAATGGTCGCCGCGGGTTGCCACCCGCAACATGCAAAAAAGCTATCTCAAACTGGTCCGACAGGCCATCAAAACCCTGCGCCACCCGCGCCTGCGCCATCGCCCGTGGTGGCGCTCACTTTCACGCCCGCTTTTCGACCGCAGTTTGTGGATCCCCTGCCGGGATAGCGTCGCCTCCGGCCTCGCCATCGGCTTGTTCTTTTCCGTGATGTTGATCCCGTTCCAGACGCTGCCCGCAGCGCTTATCACCTTGCGCGTGCGGGGCAACGTGCCTTTCGCCATGGCCGCCACCTGGATCTCCAATCCGTTCACCACGCCGGCGATCCTCTTCGGCCAGTTTCGTCTCGGACAATGGATGCGCGACACCTTGGCGGTGCCGATGCCCGACTTTCTAACCAGCGTCCACTTCCATGCCCCGGGGGTCGGCACGCTCAATGCCGCGAGTTTCATCCTCGGCATGATCACCTCGGGCGTCTTGCTTGCGCTGTGTGCCTATCCCGTTGTGCATCTGTTTTCGGCCATTCTACCGCACCTTCTTCCCATCCGTTCCCGACGCTCGCGCAACACCAGACACACTCCACCTGAATCCGAATCCAACGTGAGTTGAACCCGTGATAGGAACCACGCAGAACACGAAACAACACTCAAGCAGAAGCGGTTAGGAGGTTCCTTTGTTGTCGGGTTCAATCAATGGAAATCCCAACTCACCCGATCCCCTTTTGCAAATCCCTTGCGCTCCACAGCGTCCCCGCCGCAGCCGCACCGCTGCCGCGCCATTTCCGCGCGCCGTCCTTGCGCGTCCCGCCGAACCGGTCCCTACACAATCGAAACACCTCATCCACAAACCCCCGGCTCCCGATCACCGCACCGTCCGTGAAATATCTAACACGGCAACGCAACATCCTGCCCAGCGCCACATCCCGGCTCCGCTCCAGCATCTCCAACTCGGCAGCCGCCGCGGCTTGCTTCATCCCCTTGCGCACCACCTTCACCTCCAGCTCGCCACTTGTGTTCACCACCTCCTTGAGCTTTTCCACCCCCTCTTCTAACAATATCATCCGGTATTCCTTCGATACCTTCCCTGCCCAGTGCCGCGCGTCAGCCTCGTAGCCCTGGTGCGCCATGATCGCCCGCACCAGGCCGGCGCGCGCTTTCTTGCCATCGCCCTTTGGTCCGCCGCCCATCGCTTCGCCATAACTGCTCCAGCGATACGCCGCGGGGTCCGTGACCATCCCC
>JAPLUJ010000063.1 GCA_026397695.1 Verrucomicrobiota bacterium
GCTCTTCGCGCACGTGCGGGTCATCCAACAGGTCCACTGGAATTTCGTGGTTCGTGTCGGCTTTTTCCGCCGCTTTTTTCTCCGGCTGCGGGGTCTCTTCCGCCGCAACCTGCGGCAACGCGAACACCACCCAAACTCCTAACATGCATGCCAAACCGCTTTTCATGTCGGCAGTCTGGCATGCCTTGCCGCGTTCGGCAACCGACAAAAATCGCCCGCTTCCCGCCCGCCGTCCACAGCCGCAAAATTGCGCGGTGAAATTTTGGGGTGAAATTTTGGGGTTGCCAAGTGCTCGCATCTGATCCACTCTTGCCTCGTTGGAACGACGGAGCGGTGTTTCGCATTGATTTTTCGAACTGCCACTCGGGTTGACCTCTCCCTGCCCCCACCGGGTTTAGCATGTCATTTCCGGCAAACCGTATCGGTTGATCCGCAGGATCGCATCTTCTCATCCAGTCCTATGGACATGCGAGTGATTCCCCGCTCCCGTGTTCGCCCCCGCCAGTCTCACCCAAACCCCTATTATACCTATTCCCCATGGCCGGTCACAACAAGTGGTCAAAGGTCAAACACATCAAAGCCAGAGTGGATGCCATCAAAGGCAGGGTCTTCAGCAAGTGCTCCCATGAAATCGCACTCGCGGCCCGCGCCGGTGGTGGTGATCCCTCTGCCAACGCCCGTTTGCGCAGTGCCATCGACAACGCCAAGGCCTGCTCCATGCCCAAGGACAACATCGACCGTGCGATCAAAAAAGGCACTGGCGAGTTGGGTGGAGACGTCATTCAGGAAGTTGCTTACGAAGGATACGGCCCGGCGGGCATCGCATTCATCGTCGAAATGGTCACCGACAACCTCAACCGTTCTGCCGCAGATATGCGCTCGATCTTCACCAAAAACGCCGGTAGCGTCGCCACTCAGGGCAGCGTTTCCTATCAGTTCGAACGCAAGGGGGAAATCCATATCCCTGCGGCCGCTATTGACGAAGACCGCCTCATCGAAATGGCCATTGAAGCCGGTGCCGATGACGTGCAGAGCGACGATGACGAGCACATCATCCACACCGCCCCCAACGAACTCGGCACCGTGGCCAACGCGCTGCGGGCCGCCGGGCTGAAGCCCGTCTCCGAAAAACACGTTTCCATTTCCCGAAATCCGAGCGTGGTCACCGATCCCGTGATTGCCCGCCAAATCCTGAAACTCTACGACCAACTCGATGATTACCCCGACACCGTGAACCTCTTTACCAACTTCGAAGTGTCGGACGATATTCTCGACCAACTTGATTCATGAACCGCTTTCCGCATCACGCGCATCCCTCTTTCACCTGATTCCAGATGAACCCTAACACCCGCGAGGATCCCCTGCCGGAAATGCCGGCGGACACCCATGGCGATACCCCGCCCGCCCGCAAACGGACTGCAAAAAATATCGCAGTGCAAACCACCCCTCGGAAAACCGTGGTCAAAAAGGTCGCCGCCAAAAAAACCGGAGTCAGGAAAACCGCCGCCAAAAAGGTCGCGGCTCCAGAACCATCCATGCTCGATCCGCTGAACGAATCCATGCCGAAAAAGCGGAGCACACGCGCGAAAAAACCTGCCGTTGAACCGGTTGACGGCCCGCCATCCATGCCTCACGAGTCTTCCGCCCGGGAGGAACCCGGAATGACGGAACCACCGAAACGATTCGGCCGCGTGCCCGGTGGTGGACCCGTCGTTTCCCGCGAAACCCCGCCCCAGGCCCCGCTCCCGCAACCCGACCCCCCCGCTCCACCCCCCCCGCTTTTCCCAGCCGATCCTCCCCCGCCCAGACCCCCGCAACCCGGCGAACGCCACACTCAAGGTGCCCAGACACGGAATTTCCAAAACCGCGACGACTCGGGACGTCCGAGCCGCAGCAAACGCCGTCGCGAAAAACGCAAGAACCGCAACGAACACCCACCTCACGGCAAACACCAGCCCCAAGGGAAGTACCCCGATCCATCGCGCGCCGAGGGGGGAGACGGCCCGGGTACCGAGTCCAACGAACCCCGCCCCGCCCAAATCCCCGGCCCGAAAATCGAAACCGAGGGCATGCTTGAACTCGCACCC
>JAPLUJ010000527.1:0-5349 GCA_026397695.1 Verrucomicrobiota bacterium
CAACCCGGTGGGTCTGCCATGGAACAACATGACCTGGGGGCATGCAACGAGCAAGGACCTGGTGCACTGGGAGCAGCAGCCCGACAAGATCTTTCCCAGCACCATGTGCAAAGGCGCCGCCTTCTCCGGCAGCGCCACGGTGGATAAAAAAAACACCGCCGGCTGGGGTGAGAATGCGCTGGTGGCTTTTCTAACCGACACGGGCAGCGGCGAGTGCATCGCCTACAGCACCGACAATGGGGAATCATTCACTTGGTACGACAAGAACCCCGTCGTGAGACACAATGGCCGCGACCCCAAGGTGAGCTGGTATGCCTACAGCAAGGAAGACAAGCCGCTCGACGACAAGGCGCAAGCTCTCGGCGGCCACTGGGTGATGGTGGTCTATGACGTGCAACCGCAAAAGGAGGTGGGCAAGAATGCCGCCTTCTACACCTCGACCAACCTGAAGGACTGGACCAAGCAGAGCCATCTGCCCGGTTACTACGAGTGCACCGACCTCTTTCAACTGGCTGTCGATGGCGATGCGAAAAACACCCGCTGGGTCGTCTTTGCAGCCGATGCCAAGTATGCCGTGGGCCGCTTTGACGGCAAGACCTTCACCCCCGAACACGAGGGCAAGCACCAAGTCCACTACGGGCCTTACTATGCCTCCCAGACTTTCGACAATTCGCCCGACGGCCGCCGGATCCAGATCGGTTGGGTACAGGTCGAGTCGCCGGGACCGTACAACCAGCACTTCAGTTTCCCCCACTGCCTGACGCTGCACAAGACCGATGACGGCATCCGCATGTGTGCCACGCCCATCAAGGAGATCGAAACACTGCGCGCCAAAACCAACACGGCGCAGCCGCAGAAGCTGGACGCTAACAAGCCGGTCGACCTGCCGGTCGGCAGCGACCTGCTGGACATCCGCCTGACGGTGGAAGTCGGCACCGCCGCAACCATCGAGCTGAGCATGCCGGGTGGCGTCGTCAAGTATGACGTGAAAGCCGGCAAGCTGAATGAAGCCGAGATGAAGCCGGTTGACGGCAAAATCACGCTGCAGGTTCTGGTTGACCGGGCGCTGAGGGAGATCGTCGGCAACGGCGGACGGGTCTATATTTCCGGCGCGGGTCCCGGCAAGAAAGTGGATGTGAAAAACATCTCGGTCACCGCCACCGGCGGCGACGCCAAACTCGTGCAGTTCGAAGCCCACGAGTTGAAGTCGATCTGGACCACTGCGATCAACAAGGCGCAAGCGGCACCGAAGAAACCTGCCGTGGACGCGGGCAAGACCTCGACCACTGGTGGCAACGCCAAATCAGTGCCGTTAGAACCTGACAAATCGAAGCCGGCCGGAGCCCCGGCTTTCATCGTGCGGAACGATTTGCCAAAGGAACTTGCGGTGGACTTGGACGGCGGGGTGAAGCTCGAGATGGTCTTGATCCCTGCCGGTTCGTTCACGATGAGCGGCGCGGGCGGCGGGGCGATCCACAAGGTGAACATCACCAAACCGTTCTACATGGGCAAATACGAGGTCACGCAGGAACAATGGGAAAAAGTGGGAATATGCGTGCCGGGCCGGCACCACGACGAAGTATCACTTTGGCGACGACGCGGGCAAGTTGGGTGAGTACGCATGGTTCGTTGCGAACGCGGCATGGAAGGGGCATCCTGTTGGCGTGAAGAAGCCTAACAACTGGGGGCTTTGCGACATGCACGGAAACGTCTGGGAATGGTGTCAGGATTGGCATCGTCCTTTTTCGGCGGAAGAGGTGACAGACCCGAGTGGTCCCGCATCGGGCTTTTCCCGCGTGTTTCGCGGCGGTTGCTTTGCCCACCAACCGGATGGCGTCGTGTCCATCATTCGTGAATCCGCAGCGCCCGAGACGAAAAATATGGCGATCGGCTTCCGTGTCTCCTGTATTCCGGCGGACAAGTGAGTGAACGAAGAAATAGAACAATAAACGATGAAGCTATCATGAGAAATATAGGAGTACTCGCGAAATACGTTGTCATGCATCAAAATAATCCTGCAATTGTGTTGATGGCCGTCTTGGCTGTATGCGTTACATTCACCCGGGTCGCATACGGCGCGCCCCAATCACCACAAGAAACGGCGCCACCACCGAGAACTCCGGAGGATGTTGGCAAAATCATCGCTCAACAGAAGGCCGAACTGGAGGCCTACAGCAAAAAGTTCGAGGAGTCCAAGATCTATCCGTTCTTTGCGCGCAATCAATCCCCGGGCATGAGAACGCTCAAAGACGTCGAGTTGCGACCGCGTCGTCAAATTCGCCCCCAGAAAGGGGATCGATATCGTCTCAGTGGATCCGCGAATGCCCCTCAGGGAGTGGAGCTTCACGGAAGAAGGATTCGCCAGGAATGTTATTCCGGCGGTGCTACAAAAAGCGGACCGCAAGCTCAAGGCTCACCTCGTCGGCTTCAGAGGCGTTGGTTACACGATCGACGAGGGTGAATTCAAAGGCGAAATGGATATTCCCTGTGTCCTGCTGAGATTGCCCGACGGCCGAATAAGAATGATCGAAACCAGATATCTGAGCAAAGAAGATCTGGAATTCGCGGCAACGTGTCATAGAGCGGCCCTCGACGATATCAAAGCCAATCGCATTCCGGAACAGCCCCGGGTTGTTTCCCTCGACATAAAGAACCGCTACCCGAAGCAATCCGAACCCGGGGTGAAGAACAGCCACTTCCTCACCGAATCTGATTTTGTTGTACTTATCTCCGGAAGCGAACATCCGGAGCCAGGCAATGCAAATCACTGGGTGACCTGGGTCAACTCAATGGGCGACCTGAAGGCCGGAAGAAAAGTGCGCACCAAGACGTGTGCTTGGTATGATGCCCATTGGCGGATCTTTGATTATAGCGGTTTCTACATGCCTGGAATCGACTCGCCGGAGCCAAGGGCCAAGTTCTGGTGGTTTGTCGGCGGTCCTACCATAGACGGCAAAGGAACCAAGGGCGGCGGCGGCGGACAGCATATCGGCAACGGCTCACCCGGGATCGCCGCGCATGAATGGGGCCATCTCACCCAGTTTCTCAACGGTGTCAAGCATGGCGGCGGAGAAACATGGGCTGATTCCGTCCAGGAAATCGCGTTTCCCACCGGAACGGGTGGCCCCGAACTCACAACGCCCCACCAGCATCTCTTCCTGTCGGGGAATCGCTACGGCTTCACATACTTCTATACTAATGTTGGCGAAGATCCCAGCCTGGGGTATATGTGGTTCACAAGATTGCCGGTATACGGTAACGACCAGGTCTCGGCCAACTCTGCCATGCATCTTATCGCGGAGCTTTTCAAACGGCAACGACTCACGGCATTCGCCGATAAGAACATGGTCAACAAGCCTGTCGAAGAGTTCGGCGATCTGTTCGGTGAATATGCAGCGCGAAGCGCCACCTTCGATAATCAGAAAGAATACCTCTATCGCAATAGCCGCTACAGCCCGCCGAGGCATGTCCTTGAGCTGATAGACAGGGAGCAGAACATCTGGCGGATCCCCACCGATCTTGCTCCCTACGCCCAAGGCTTCAATATTGTCCGGCTGGTTCCCGAAAAGGGCGCCAGTAACATCACAGTGGATTTCACGGGAATCCATGATCCGTCGATCTACAGCGACTGGCGGGCCTGCATCGTCGCGGTTGAAGCCGACGGCACAAGAAGATACTCTAATCTATGGAACAAAGGTCCGGTCGATTTTGCCGTCAAGGCGGATGACCGCTCCATCTGGCTTACCGTGGCCGCAACGCCGACGGCTCTGAAGGAAACGAATGGTCTTACCCCGGGCAGCCAATTCCTGAAGCGTATGCCAACCTATCCCTGGCAGGTCCAACTCACGCGGGCCACGGCCGGCACTCCCGCTCGCCTGTCGGAAGAGTTCGGGCCAAAGATCATGGGCGGCGGTGCAGTGGATCGATCCCCACTCGTGCCTCACAAGAACGGCGGCGGCCTTGTTGCCAAGACGGCTACGGTTGCCGATACAGCCTACATCGGAGCCAACGCGATGGTGCTCGATACCGCCAAGGTGCTGGACCACGCTTCCATCGAAGGGTTCGCCATTGTCAGGGGCAACGCGGTCGTCAAGGACCATGCCAGGCTCTACGGCAATGCCGAGGCACATGGAAGCACGGTTGTCGGCGGGTACAGTCGATACCACGTGCCCGTGGTGACCACAATCCTGGCGGACCTCATGGCCAACAATCCGTTGATACCGAGATTCGGCGAGGCAACAATGCGCAAGAGTGCCAATATGCCGGCCTATCCGAACCTGGACGGATACGTCTGCGGCGCGCCGGAAGCCGTGGCCTACGATGACGGTTCGGACAAACATGCCGCAGGCCTGCAGTTCAACGGCAACGATCAGTACGCCACACTGCATGCGGCTGTAATGGACATCCCCGAAGCAACCATCGTGACCAAGCTGGTTGTCGAGCCGGGGGTGGCCGGAACCGTCTTCGACTTCGGCGCCGATAAAGACAATTGCATGACTCTCACCATCGCCGCCGACGGAACCCTGAAGCTCGATGCAGCGGTGAATGGCAAGGCCGTTGTCAGCCTGACGGGCAGCAAGAAGATCGTGCGTGGCAGTCCCGTCAGCATGTCCGTGGTCGTTGACGGCAAGACCGCAGCAATCCGGACAACGACCGGCTTCCGCCCGTGTGATGTCTTCCCGCCGGATGCGATCCGGACGAACCTGATCGCAAGCTCACGCGATGGCAAGAACAGGCTGAAAGCCCTGTTCGATTCGGTTGTTATCTACGCGAAAGCACACAGTCGGCTGGATGCCACGCCGGTTATGGATGCACCTCCGATTGTCAAGGACAATATATTGAAACTCCTGGCGCAGAGGCAGGATCCCAACCATCAACAGGAGTTCATGGAGTCAGCGCAGGAGATTGAGAAATTCTACTGGCTGGGAAGTCGTAGCGGGCATAAAGAGCCGTTGTGGCGCGAAGGCGCCGGGAACTACAAGGAGCTTTATGCGAACAACATACTTGCCAAGCGCTGGTACGAACTCTCTCGCCGGGATGCGACCTACCGCAAATGGGACGACGAGATTCTGCCCGGAATAGAAGCGGAAGAAAAAACTCCGGCAGGCCAGACTGAGGAGGCCAAGAAGCGGCACATCGAGCTGCGAAGAGAATTCAAGGAGAAGATTGAACCGGCGGCCTACCGCAATTTCCCCCACGAAGCCCGGGCTCTTGATGATATGATGAGCGGGCTCTACCGTACACACTGGAGCATCTCCTATCACGGCTATCTGCAGAGCCACTACTACCCGCGCCTGCTTGGCGGCGATAGGGAGGATCTCAAGCTTCTCACGGAGCAGAACAAGAGGG
>JAPLUJ010000527.1:5376-6903 GCA_026397695.1 Verrucomicrobiota bacterium
CCCGCGTAACAACAAAAGCGTCATATGGAGCATATGGAGCAAGGAAGGCATCCTCAGTGGCGAATATGACAAGCTGCAGCCCACTGTCAGGCAGTGGTATTTGCATACTCATGGACCGATCCGCGAGTAGGTATGGAACCGAGACGAAATGAATCCAACAAAGAATATCCAATGACCAAGTTAAGACAACAGAGCATACCCATGAAGACGGCCAAATACAGCATGTGCTGCATCATAGCGCTGATGGTGATGATTCCCGAGGCGTTTTCCCCGGAGATGACGACGGAGACATATGGCAATCAGAAGCTTGGCAAAGAAACGACCGTCAAGAGTTCGCTGGATGATCCGGCTTTCAAGCTCCGCAAGCTTGACCCCAGGCATACCCTCTATTTCGAACAACCCGCGGCAAGCGCCACGCAGGTTGCCGACATGAAGGCTTTACAGGCTCTGAAATGGACGGTTCCCATTACGGCGATGAAGATGAATTTGATTCCCGCCGGCGAATTCATGATGGGTTCGCCCGAAGGTGAGAAATATCGCTCTGACTATGAACGCCAGCGCAAAGTGAAGATATCCGAATCCTTCTACATGGGCATATACGAACTGACGCAGCGTCAGTTCTACTACCTGACCATTCCCGATTACAACTTCGAGGATTGGAAGTTCGTGAGCGGGCCGCTTCATGTCGGCGCTGCTTTCTTTTTCCGAACCAACTTGGGTTGGGGAAAATGGTTGGACCCCAGCAGTGAATTGGAACTGGAGCGTCCCATGGAGTGTGTGTCCTGGGTGACGGCGGTCAAGTACTGCCAGCGCCTGACCCAATTCGAACGTCAGGCCGGCCGACTTCCCGAAGGCTACGCGTATCGTCTGCCTACGGAGGCCGAATGGGAATACGCCTGCCGTGCCGGCACGACGAGTTATTTCAATACGGACGCGGCACTGGAGAAATTCCTCACACTCGAAAATGCGTCTGGACTCGAGGCGTTTGCCCATGTCGGCAACAACCCGGTTCCCGGCAGCGAGGACAGAAAACCCAACAAGTTCGGCCTGTACGATATGCACGGCAATGTGGCCGAATGGACACTGGATACGTACGCCCCATACAAGCCGGGTGACCAAACAAATCCGGTTAACTATGAGAACGAACCCGGCCAGGACGTCTACATCAACGAGAAGGTTACGCGCGGCGGGTCCCGTCAGCTATTTTCCCCCCGCTTGAATCCGGGCGAGAAGCTCGAGAATAAGCTGGACGAGTTTTATCATTTCCGGGGATTGCGCAGCGCGTCAAGAATCGGTATTCCCTTTGATTTCGATTTCAATATGTCGGTTGGCTTCCGAGTGGTGCTGGCCCCAAGGATTGAGGTCCCCATCCCAGTGTCAGCGAACCAACCCAGAACATCCGACAAGGGCTCTGGAAAATAACGACTGTGCCAGACCGGATCAACTGGTTTGCGATAGGACGTGCAATGCGTGACCATGGGGCTGCCGCCCCAAACCCCGCCAAGCTGAGCCAGCTTGACCGCATTT
>JAPLUJ010000226.1 GCA_026397695.1 Verrucomicrobiota bacterium
ACAAAACCGAGGCGTGGAAAACCATCGCCGCGCGCCTCGAAGTCACGGGCATGTTCAACGTCAACTCCACCTCGGTGACCGCCTGGCGCGCCTTGTTAGGCCATGCCCGCAAGCAATGCGTCCCTTATATCAGCGAGTCCGCCACCTCGTGGGAAACCGCGCTTTCCGCCGAAACCGATTACCCGCTGACCCGCTTCCCGACCGCCGGGGACACCAAGGCCGGCCAACCCGGCTCTTCCGGCGCTTTCCCCGAAGCCACCGAATTCGCCGGCTACCGCACCGTCGATGACAAGTTCCTCGACGCCTTGGCCGAGAAAGTCGTGGACCAAATACGCCTGCGCGGGCCGTTCCTGTCGCTCGCGGAATTCGTCAACCGCCAGCTTTCATCCGGCAACCTCGCGCTGGCCGGCACCCTCCAGTCCGCCCTCAACGAGGTGGTCAAGTCCCCCGCCACCAACCCGTTTGCGGCGATGCAAGCGCTCTCGACCATCGCCCTCGCAGTGCCCGAGCGCCCCGCCGATGCCGAATACCAGTTCCCCGATGCCGCCGCCGGTTATAGCGGTTACGGCCTGCCCGGGTGGACCCGCCAGGCCGATATCCTGCGCCCGCTCGCCCCCATTCTAACAGACCGCGACGACACCTTCACCATCCGTGCCTACGGCGATGCCCGCGACGCCCACGGCCATGTGCTCGCCCGCGCCGTCTGCGAGGCGGTGGTGCGCCGCACCCGTGACTTCTTCGATCCCACCGATGCTCCGGACATCCTCAACCCGCCAACCAAAACCACCAACAAAACCTACGGCCGCAGATTCCAACTCGTCTCGTTCCGCTGGCTCGCCGCCAATGAGGTGTGAAGAGAAGTCATGGGTCATGAGTTGATGAGTCATGAGTGGCGCTGAGCCTTCTCCACCCACCAACCCATCAACCCATGACCCATCAACCCATGACCCATCCCTTGAAACTCATCCCCATCTTCCTGCTCCTTCTCCCCGCCGCCGCGTTCGCCCAGAAGGCACCCGAACACACCTGCCGCATCCTGTTTCTTGACGGCCCGGACGACGCGCCGGAAAAACTCCAACTCTTCGATGGCGCCACCTGCCGCGAGGTGAACCTGCCGCGCATGAATTTCTCCAAGGTCTATCAGCTTCCGGGCGGCCCCCTGAACCTGCGCCTGCTGTCCGCCCCACCGGAGGATCCCACCAAAGTCCCGCCCGGTGCCCCGGGCGTCGCCGTCGCCGAGGGGCTCACCGACTTCTATCTGTTAGTTACCAGCGATCCCGCCAACACCGTCGTCCCGGTGCGCATGCAAGTCATCAATGCCGGAGCCGACAAACTCAAGCCCGGCCAGACACTGTGGTTCAATCTAACAAAGAACCCCGTAGGCGGCACGCTTGGTTCCGGGAAACTCGTGATCCGGCCGAATTCGCGCGTGACCCTCGATGCGCCGACCACCGGCAACCGCGATTATCCGGTCAACCTTTTCTTCCGCATCCCCGGCAATGAGCGGCTCTATCCGCTTTGCGCGACCCGCTGGCGCCATGACCCGCGCAGCCGCAGCGTCGCCTTCATCATCGCCGAAAACGGCATCCGCAGCCCGCGCGTGATGGTTTTCCCCGACTACCGGGAACCCGAACAGAAGAAATCTCCATGAACCGCAAAATCTAACAAACACAATGCCATCAATTCCCATGAAATCACTACCCTTTCGTTTCGGAGCTGAAACCTACACTTGGTTTATGAAGGATCAGGGCCGCGCCCACGCCGGGCGGCTTGGCCACATGATCGAAGTCACGGCGCAGGCCGGGTTCTCCGGCTTCTCGCCGAGTCATTCCTGGATGGGCGACATGTTTGCAGCCGACCGCTTGGAACGGGCGCTGAAAAATGCCGGCCTGGACCTTGCCGCCATCGCGCTGGTGTTGCCGTGGAATCTGCCGGAGGAAACCGCGCGCGAACGCGCCGAGGCTGATGCCACGATCGCTCTGCTGCAACGCTTTCCCGGCGCAACACTCTGTACCGTGCAATTGCCTGAAGGACGCCACGAGTTGGAGGTGCGGCAGACGAACCTGGTGGCCAACCTCAATGCGGTGTCGCAGCGTGCCGCCAAGGCCGGCGTGCCCGCGAGCTTTCATCCCAATTCGCCGCACTCGTCCATCATTCGCACGGAATCGGACTACCGCGCCGTTTTGGATAGACTCGACACGGCTGTCACGGGTTGGACGCCGGATGTCGGCCACATTGCCAACGGCGGCATGGATCCGCTGCGGATCATGCGCGACTACGCGCCGCTGATCAACCTAGTCCATTACAAGGACTGGGACGGCGAGCCGGAATTCGCGCTGATGGGCCAGGGAAAAGTCGATCTGATCGGCATCACGCAGTGGCTGTTAGAGCGGAATTATGCCGGCTGGATCATCTGCGAAGACGAGGCCGTGCAGGCCATCGAAGATCCTGACGGTGTCACGTTGCACGACGGCACATGGATCAAGGACGTGCTCATTCCGGCACTGCGGCCGCAAACCTGACTTCTCCCGCCATGCCGACGATCTCAACTAACGGAATTCAACTATACTACGACGAGTGCGGCACGGGTGAACCGGTGCTGTTGATTATGGGCATCACCGCCCCGGGAGCGGCCTGGGAACTGCACGCGAAGTTCTGGCAGCAACGGTTCCGCTGCATCCTGCCCGATAACCGGGGCGTGGGCCTCACCGACAAGCCGCCCGGGCCGTATTCAAGCGCCATGATGGCGGATGACTTCGCCGGCATGCTGGACGCGCTGGACCTGGCGCGCGTGCGGGTGGTCGGTTGCTCGATGGGAAGCATCATCGCACAACAACTTGCGCTGCGGCATCCCGAGCGCGTGCAATCCATGGTGCTGATGTGCCCGTGGGCGCGCTGCGACGCTTATGCGCGCGGCGTCTTCGATCATATCAAGACCATCAAGGCGCGGCTCCGGCCCGAAGAGTTCATGATATATATCCAGTTGCTGATTTTTTCGAAACCGACGTGGGATCTCTCCCAAGGTCTGGCGGACTTGATGGAGGGACGTCGGCAGGCCGCCGAAAATGCCCAGCCGCAGCCCTTGCACGCGCTCGAGGCCCAGGCGGCAGCCTGCACCGGCCACGATACCTTCGCTGAGCTGGGCCGCATCCGTTGTCCGACACTCGTGATCGGCGGCGACGCCGATATTTTCACCCCGCGCTGGATGGCCGGGGAAGTCGCGGGCGGCATCCCCGGCGCGGAATTGCATCTGTATCCGGGTGCCGGTCATGCCTTCCACTGGGAGCGGATCGACGACTTCAACCCGCGCGTGCTTGAATGGCTCGCGGCGCACTGAACCAAAGGTGCGTGCTTGCACTGCGGGAAATTCCTGCCATAACAGAACCCGCGCCCCAATCATCATGGCGCGTTTTTCAAGCAACCTAACAGACATATACCATGCAACCGCTCCTGTCGTCCCTCGCCCTCGCCCTCGCCCTCGCCCTCGCCCTCATCCTCGGCTCCACGCTGGCACATGCCGCGGAGAAATCCCTCTTCAACGGCAAAGATCTCACCGGCTGGAAAGGACAACCCGAATTCTGGAGTGTCAAAGACGGTGCCATCACCGGCCAAACCACCAAGGATTTGCGCGTCAAGGAAAACACCTTCCTCATCTGGCAGGACGGCGAAGTCGCCGACTTCGAACTCACCTGCAAATTCAAGATCGTTGATGCCGACGGCAAGTCCGCGGGTTTCGGCAACTCCGGCATCCAGTATCGCAGCAAAGTCGTCAAACCCGAGTATTCCGTCGTCGCCGGCTATCAGGCGGATGTCGAGTGCGGCAAGACCTACAGCGGCATCCTCTATGAGGAAAAAGGCCGCGGCATCCTCGCCCAGCGCGGACAGAAAGTCGTCATCAAGGACGGTGCCAAACCGGAAGTGACCGGCGAAGTCGGCAAGAGCGAGGAGATCCAGGCTGCGATCATGCCCGCCGAATGGAACGAATACAAGATCGTCGCCAAGGGCGGCCACCTGCAGCACTTTATCAACGGCAAGCAAACCGTGGAGGTGACCGACGAATCCGCCGCCGGTGCCAAGAAGGGCGTGCTCGCGTTCCAACTCCACGCGGGCCAACCGATGACCGTACAGTTCAAGGACATCATCCTGAAAACCGATTGAGCGCATGCCATCCGCTTCCCACCCGTAATCCCTAACCATCACTCGACCATGGCCAAAATCGCAATGCTTGGAGCAGGCAGCTTGGTGTTCTGCAAAACCCTCATGGCGGATTTCCTAGCAACACCCGCACTCGCCGGCAGCGAATACCGGCTGATGGCGCTGACCCACACGCGGCTGGATAAAATGCACGCGTTTGTGAGCCGGATGATCAAGGACAATGGGGTCAACGCGACGGTCACCGCCACCACCAGCCGCCGCGAGGCACTCCGCGGCGCGGATTATGTGGTGGTGATGTTGCAGGCCGGCGGGGTCGCGGAATTCCGCCAGGATTATGAAATCCCACTCAAGTACGGCGTCGATCAATGCATCGGCGATACCCTGGGGCCGGGCGGCGTGTTTCGCGCACTGCGGCATATTCCGGCGCTGATGGAAATCGCGCGCGATATGCAGGAACTGTGCCCCAACGCGATTCTGTTCAATTATGCCAACCCGATGGCGATGTGCTGCTGGGCGCTGGGCCGCGTGCCGGGACTCCAGTTTGTCGGCCTCTGCCATGGCGTGCAAACCACCATGGACCTGATCGCCAGCTACACCGGCGTGCCCAAAAACGAGATCGATTTCCTGGCCGCCGGTATCAACCATATGGGATGGTTCCTCCGCCTCGAGCACGCCGGCCGCGATCTCTATCCGATCCTCAAGGCGAACTTCGAGAAACCGGGCTACTATGTGAATGAAAAGGTGCGCGGCGAGGTGCTGCGCCACTTCGGTTACTTCATGACCGAGAGCACCGGCCATCTATCCGAATATTTGCCCTACTTCCGCAAAAACCCCAAAGCCCTCGGGCTTTATTGCGACGAACCGTCGTTCGGCGGAGAATCCGGCGCATACTATAAGTACTGCGCCATGCTGGCGGAAAAATTCGCCACCACCGATCCGCTTTCGATCGAGTCCACCGCGCTCGGGCCCCGCAGTGCCGAGTATTGCTCGCATATCATCGAGGCGAAGGAAACCGGGGTGGTGTTCCGCCTCAATGGCAATGTCCGCAACGACGGCTATATCACCAACCTGCCGCATGGCTGCTGCGTGGAAGTGCCCATCTATGTGGATCGACTCGGCCTGCACCCGACAGTGGTGGGAAACCTGCCACCACAATGCGCCGCTCTCAATCTAACCAACGTGCTGGTCCAGGGCCTGACCGTCGATGCGAGCTTCAGCGGAGACCCGGAATTGGTGATGCAAGCCGTGGCCCTCGACCCGCTGACATCAGCCGTCCTGACCCTCGCGGAAATCCGCGAAATGGTGGCCGAGATGCTCGAGGCGGAACGCGCGTACCTGCCACAATTCGCCAACCGCAAACTGCGCCCGGTGCCGGCCATCAGCGTGTCACCGGATGTCCAACGACAGGATGTTCCGCTAGACCCCGCGCTGGCCATCGCCAACCGCTTCGGCACGCTCGCCAATGCTTGAATGCAACATGTTCACGCGGCATGCGGCTCAAGTAACGGGCGGCGCGACGGTGAAATGTCCTCCAGAATGGTCACGTCGGCCGGGCCTGACAGCCAGTTAGCCTGGTCGGCTGAAACCTGGACGTTGAACCGCACCGTGGCGGCCGCCGCCGGATTGCGGGTGACTGTGAAGTGTTAGATAGCCGTTCTCGATGCCCGCCACCGGCATTCCGGCCAGCGAGGAGATCCCGGGATCCAGGCCGAGCGCGTATTCCATCAGGTTGTCGAGGATCTGAATGAATTCAAATGGCATGGCTCGGCTTGTGTGAAAATATTTTCGTCAGGAGCGTTGCCCCTGAACCCCCGTTGTGTTTCGTCGTTTGGGCATTCGGCATTTTCAAGATCCGCTTCACTCCGGCAGGACGGCTCCGCCTTTGCCCTGCTCGTCGCTCCGCTACCTGCTGTTGCTAGGGGACTGAACTGCGGGCAACGCGGAACCCGAAGGTGAGGCTCGTGATCGACGGGGCGTTTTCGTTGCGGAACGCGACACGGCAGCCGTACGCGCTGTCGGCCCAACTGCCGCCTCGTTGCACCCGGCACAGGCCCGAAGCTGCACCATGTGGATCGGTCTGCGAAGTGGAGGGATAGTCCGCCACCCAATCCCAGCACCACTCCCGCGAGTTCCCCGCCATGTCATACAATCCATAACCGTTCGGCGCGAAACTTCCCACCGGCGAACTGTAGGGATACGCTGCTGTGTAGGACGGATGGTAATAGTAATTGCCTGTAGCTGGTGGCCGGGGAGTCACGTCGTAGCTGTAGTCGTTTGTCGTCCCGTTAGAAGAATACACCATGTAATTCGCCTGGCTATGGCTGATTGTATCCGTACCCCAGGGAAAATTCTTTCCGGTCACTCGGCCCCGCGCCGCCTTCTCCCACTCCGCCTCGCTCGGCAACCGGTAGCCGTTGGCACTCCAATTGCAATCCGGCGCGCTGCTGCCCGTCTTATAGGTCTCCCCGGAAACCGTGTAGCACAGCGTCAACCCCTCTTGTTGACTCCGCGCGTTGCACCACTTCACCATGTCATACCAGGAGATCGAATGCGCCGGATGGTTCGCCCCTTTCGAGGCGAAGCCGCCATTCCCCACAGCCAGGTCCGTGTAGCCATTGTTCAGCCCCCACGCCCGCACCTCATCCCATTCCTCCTTGGTCACCTCGTATTTTCCCATGTAGAACGCACTCACATCCACGCTGTGGACGGGCGTGGCGATGCCGTCCTGCCCCATCTCGAAACTCCCGGCCGCGATATAGGCCATACCCGATGGAGGCTGGAACATATCATGCGCCAGTCCGCCGATAGTGAATGTCGCGGTCCTGATTGCGGGAGTGGTATTTGGCTGAACCGTTACGCGCATTTGAGTCCAATCATTTCCAGGCGAAGGCGCGATCGAAATCCACGGCGGAAGATCTCCGATGGTCCACGGCCCGGTGAATTCCGAAGTGATGGAGATCACATAGGTCCCACCAAGATCATTAATCCCGTAGCTCAACGGAGAGATGCTTCCAACTTCCGGGGCCACGTGGATCAGCGTGAAGTCGCTGGCCACCGAACCTTGGGAGTTGGTGACGATGACCCGATACTCCGTATCCGCCGTCAGGGAGGGTGTGGTGTATGACACCCCGGTCGCGCCCGGAACGGGTTGGAACGAGCCGCCCGGACTCCTGCTTTCCCACTGGAAGTTAGGGATGGGCCATCCTTGCGCTCCTGCGTTTAGCGTGGTGCTTGTCCCCATGACAATCCTGGAGCCGACCGGGTGAAGCGTCAGGGTCGGTGCCGTCGGGTTTTGAACCATGACCTGCAGCCGCGCGAAACGCCGCGGACTGGACGACACCGGGGTATTGTCGCGTGCTTTCAAGCGTGCCGGGTTGTCTTCCAGAATGGTCACGTCGGCCGGGCCGGACAACCAAGTGCCCAGATCGGATGAAACCTGCACTGTGAACCGCACCGTGGCGGCCGCCGCTGGATTGCGGGTAACGGTGAGTGTTAGATAGCCATTCTCGATGCCCGCCACCGGCATCCCGACCAGCGAGGAGATCCTGGGATTCAGGCCGAGCGCGAATTCCATCAGATTCGTGATTCCGTCACGGTCGAGATCTGCCATTGAATCGGGAACCTGCGGATCCAAGCCGTTGGCGAATTCCCATCCTTCGGGGATGCCATCGCCGTCAAGGTCGCGCAGCAGGTCGATGGTGATTTGGACCGGTTCGGACCAGGCACCGGTCATCAAACCATCGGCGGCGCGGGCGCGGAGGAAAATGGTGCCGGTGAAGTCACTGCCCAGATCGGTGACGGAATCCCAGGCCAGATGATGGGTGGTGCCGGCGAAGGCGGCGGAGAGTGCTGCGCCGCTCCAAGGTTGTCCGTTGGCTTTGGTGAGGGTGGCGGCATGCCAACCGGCTTCCGATGAGCGCCGGTATTCCATTGCTGGAACCGACGGGTTGCTTTCCCCATCCCACAAGCGCACGGAAATGTCCGCCTGCGAACCGAAGGCGACGCGCCAGTCGAGGATGCGGGCCACCGGCGGGGTTTCGGTCGTGGCGGCGGTCAGGGCGTCTTCCAAGGCAGCCGATGACCATTCGACCAGATTGCACTGCGCGGGCGTCAAGGGGTCGACGGCCAGCCCGATCAGCGAGGCTGCCCCGTTGCCGGCTCCTTCGTCTCGGCCTAACAACTGGTGCCAGGCTTGTTGGGCGCGTTCCTGGCTGAGGATGCGGCGGTCCA
>JAPLUJ010000327.1 GCA_026397695.1 Verrucomicrobiota bacterium
CCGCCCACGCGGTATTTGCGCACCAGTTCCGCCTCGTCGTCTTGCGGAAACGTCAGTTGCCGCAACCCCGACCCGTCGAGGTTCACTTCATAGATGCGGTATCCATCCTGCGCCCCTTTTTTCCAGGCAAACACCACCCGCTTCGCATCGAATGACAGATCAAAGCGCTCAAACACGCCGTCTTTGAGGCCGGACACCACCTCTCTAACAGTGCCATCCTTCAGGTTCAGCGCGCAAATATTGCCGCCGGGCATCCAGGTACTGTTGATGTATTCCGTGTAGTAGTGATCGGAATTATATGAGAAGCGCTTGACGAAAAGCAGTTGCTCGAAGTCCGCGCCCGGAATCAGGCCAGGGGCGCCGGTGGCCATCCCGGCAACTGCGCAAAACGCCGCGCCCAGCGCGACCCGGCACTGGCTGCCGACCCGCCCTAACGTGTCGTGTCGCCGAAGGTTGAAAGAGGATGGGATCATGGAATTATTCAAGTTCATCGGGTATGCGGTGATTCTAATCGACGATTCCCGTACTGCAAGCCAAACGCGTCCGGTTGCACCATGCTATCATCCTAAAGAGGAAAATGAACCGCAGATTAACGCAGATGGACATTGATGTTAAGAGGTTTATGCATCATTGGACTCTAACCCTGTGGGTGAGTCACCCAATCAATGCAACTCTTTGATTATCTGCGTAAATCTGCGTCCATCGGCGGTTTCATTTCTCTTTCTAGGATCATGCGAGCATGCGCATTCCGGCGCGATCAGAACCGGACATCCACGCCGAGCACGGCGCCGAATCCAGGCTCGTTGCTGCCGGAGCCGTGGGCGCGGTATGCCTGATCGAGGAGGTTTTCCAAGCCGGCGTGGAGGGTCACATGATCGTTGGCCAACCAGGCACCACGGAGATTGACCACGGCATAGCCCGGAGTGCCGCCGGGCGGAATGCGCTGGGTGTCCATGCGGTCCGCGCTGTTGAGTTGATCGGCCTTGGCGGCGGCGGTGACACTCAGTTCCAGCCAACAGGCATCATCTGGCCGCGTCCAGCGGATGCCGCCAGTGACGGTGACCGGCTGAATGCGGCTCAGTGGTTCGCGCACGGCCACGCCGCTGGCGGCATCGGGAAAGGCGTCCGCCTCGCCTTTGAGCCAGGTGAAATTTCCAAACAACCTGAACCCTTTGTCGAGTTGCCAATTCGCCCACACCTCGACACCTTGGACGAAGCCCTCGGAGCTGTTGCGTTTGGTTACTTCCACCTGGCCATCGATGATACGTCCGGTGGGTGTGCTGGTGATGTAATCCGACATCCAGGTATGGAACACGCTCAAGCCGCCTGAAAACCGCGCCTGCTCCACCTTGATGCCGGATTCCAAGGTCAGGAAGTTCTCCGGCTCGAGCTTTGTTGCCGCACTTTCGATTTCGGTGCTCCGGCTGGCGCCGAAACGGGTGAGATCGGCGGTATTGGGTGCGCGGAACGACTGGCTCAACCCGCCATACCAGCGCCAGTGTTGTTGCGGATCCACGGCATAAGACACCCGCACGGAGCCTATCAGATTCCGCCACTGCTCATCAAGGGAGTCCGCCAAACCTGTGAGAGGATTCTCATATTTGCCGATATCCGCGCGCACGGAATTGAAGCGCCCGCCCAGTGTCAACTCAAGGCGTTCGCCGCACTGGATCCGGTCCTGAATGAAGGCTCCGAACATCCCGTAAACCGTGTCGTCACCCACCGGCCCCTGAATATATACTTTCCGCACGGAACCATCCGCATTGTAGTCCGTCCTGGAGGTATCCACATGGTCCTCGTAATAATCAACACCATAGGTCAAACGGCCTATTTTCGTCGCGCTTTCCAACTGCACGTCCAATCCCCACATCCTGGATGTTAGATATTCGAGTTCCTGCCGCCGGTTTTTCCGGATGCGGATGCCATCCTCCTGCCAACCCTGCAGGGATGCGGTGATGACCGCCCTGTCCACCGCCCCCCCCAAATCCTCTCCCGTTAGTTTTATATAACTCAGAAACCGGTCCTGATCCTTGGATCTGCGCAGATCATCCCCCACCGTGGTGCCGGCGAAGCTGCGGCCGTAAACCGTGGCATGGGTGCGCCAGACATCGTCCTGCATAAGCCGCTGGCCGGCCACCGTGACCGACCACGCGGCATTGAGCTGCATATCCAGGCGCGCGTCCCACGCCTTCTCGTCATAACCCGTGAACGGTTGACGTCCCATACCGGCCCCGTCCACATTGCCGAAACTCTTGAGGCTGGTTCCCAAATGCAAACCCCACATGCCGCCGACCCCGGTTTGCACCTCGAAGCGTCCGAGATGGCTCTGCTCGGCGGTGGCGCCACGGTAGAAACTCCTGCCATGCACAAATGCCCGCCCGGCTGACTCTGTTAGATAGTCGGTCCCGCGGGTGTTCATGCACAGTGCCCCGCCGATCGCATCGCTGCCATAAAGAACCGACGCCGGCCCTTGGATGAGTTCAAGTCCAGCGAGCGCTTGCACGTCGATGAGCGAGAAATACTCGCTCGGCCCGTCCCGATAGATCGAGTTGTTATATCGCACGCCGTCAATCAGCGCGAGCGTCCGGTAGCCGGTAAATCCCCTGACATATGGCGAGCCCTGGCCATTGGCGGACTTCTGCACCATCACTCCCGGAGTTTGCGCAAGGGCTTCCGGCAGGCTCCTCGCCAAGCGCTCCTCCATTGTCACATCCGTCAGGGCCGTGATGCAATAGGGCGCGGTGAAAACGTCCGACTGGTACCGCGCGGCCGTCACCAGCATGGGTTCCAACGTGTGCAGTTGCTGTGCCGCACCCGGCACCAGGCCAGCGGCAAGCGGCAGCATGAAACGCCAATGCCACGAGTGTTTTGTTGTCATTTCCGTGATTGGGATACGAACGGAACCCGGATCATCTTGCAATCCCATGCTTACAATCAGCAACCGTGCCGAGACCCACGCGGCATGTTTGTTCCATCACATATATATATACCGTTTATGGAACCGGTCCTGACGGATTGGGCGGCTGGGCTTGGGCCGCGCGGCCACCCAGCACCTTGTCGATCATCGGGTATGCCAGCGTGCCGTGCCACTCGTGCGGGCCGGCAAACACGTCTTGCTTGGCCGCCTCATCGGCGCCGAAGATCTTGTAGCCGGCTTGGATTCGGGCGTATCCCTGGCGGGTGAAGCGGATCGGCAAATAGATATCGCGCTCGGCGCTCTCGAACAACACCGGGCGCGGAGCGATCAGCAGGGCCATGTCAGCGACGTCTAACAGTTCAACCGTGCCCGGCAGTTCCCAACATGGGCAATTGTTCACGGAGAAGATCCCTTCGGTCGTACACATCCATCCGCTGACCACGGCCGCCTTCAGGCGCTCGTCACAGGCCGCGAGCCACAGGGTCCACTCGCCGCCCATTGAGAGTCCGGCCACGCCGATTCTCGCCGGGTCCACCTCGGGCCGCGCTATCAGCACCTCCACCGCCCGCATCAGATTCCACAGTTCCATGGCCGCGTATTTGCGGTGTCCGAAGGTGGGGGCGAAGACCACGTAACCGCCGCTGGCAAAGCGATCGGCCATGCCGTAGTAGAGAGTCTGCGGGTCGAAGACCTGCTGCGCCGAGCCACCGTGGCCGTGCAAACAGATCATGGCCGGCAGCGGCCCCTTTTGTTTGGGCACGGCCAACAGGCCCTCGCGCCGCGTGCCCGTCTTGTTACTGCCTTGGAACGATGCGGTTGCGAGCGTATAGGTCCCCTTGTCCTGCGCCGGGCCGACCTGCACGGCCAGCGGCACTTCTTCCAGCGAGATGCGTGGTTCCTGGAGTTGGACGGCATCCAGCAGCTTGGCGCGGACCTGCTTCTGCCAGACCAGAGCCTCATCCTTGGTGGTTGCCGTGAAGGGCATCTCAAACTTCTTGGGCATGCGATCGGCAGCCATCATGGCCGTACTGCACAGCACGAGGGTCACGCAAGCGCAAATCCGGCGCTGGCATCTTACTTGTTTGGGGATTGTTGTCATCCGGCGTGAGTTACCAATTAATCAGCACACTTGCCACTTCAATGTGGGCTGGCTGGGCATCTTTTCACGATGCGAAGCAAACAGGCCGCCGGAGGATTGCCGGCGGCCTGTTAGAAAAAGGATGAATCCAGGCAGGTTTATTTCTCGGGTTGGCCGCCGGGTGCGCCTTGTGGCATCGGGAACGGCATGCCACCATCCGGTGCGGCAGGGGCGTCCTGGATCTTGACGAGTTCCAATTCGAAGATGAGAACGCTGTTAGGTCCGATATCGGCGCTGCGGCGTTCCGGCCCGTAGGCGAGATTGGATGGCAGGAAAAGTTTCCATTTGGCGCCGACGGGCATGGTGGTGAGTGCTTCCTTGAAGCCTTCGACCACTTGCAGGGTCATCGGGACGGGGTCGCCTTCGGGAGAAGCGTCGAACTGCTTGCCGCTGATGAGGGTGCCTTTGTAATGGACCATGAACTGCTTGTTGTCCTTGCCCTCTTCTTTCGGCGCGACGTATTTTTCCTCACCGCCCTTGGCGAGCACCTCGTATTGCAGGCCGCTCTTGGTGGTGGTGACTTCCTTGCGTTTGCCATTTTCCTCGAGGAATTTCTTACCGGCTTCCAGGTTGGCGGTGGCGGCTTCCTTTTCGCGGGCTTGCAGAAGATCTCCAAGCGCCTGCATCGCGGCCTGCAGTTTGTCATCACTCAGTTCCGGCTTATCGCCCTTGACGGCGGTCATGAAGCCCTTGATGAAGTTTTCCTGATCGATATCACCCGCGCCCACGCCAAAGCGGCCGAACTGCTGGCTGAAGTTGCTGCCCGTGCGCAAGCCGAGCGCATAAGACGAATCCGCCTTGA
>JAPLUJ010000706.1:0-1469 GCA_026397695.1 Verrucomicrobiota bacterium
AGGAATTTGTAAAACGAGCGCAATGCCGCGAAGCGCAGGCGCAGGGTCGCGCGCTTGAAGCCGCGCTTCATCAGCGCGAAAAGATAATCGCGGAAATCATCGGCCTTCGCCTCGCGCCAGCTCGTGAACCCCTCCGCCCGCCAATTCCGATAGGCGGCGAGCGCATCCTGATAGTTCGCCAGCGTCCGGGGGGAGGCGCTCCTTTCGGTGTCCATGAATGCGAAAAACGCGGTCTCGTCGGGGTCCGTCATCGCGGTGCAGGATACGCCCTGCATTCTCTAACACCAAGGGAAATGCCTGCGCGGGTCATTGCGGGCGGGTTGGAACCTGCAATATGATATCTCACATCCGCCATCCGGAATCAGCGGGCGGACACAAACCGGATGACGAGCAATCGTTGGTGGGACAATCGAAGCATGATGCGAACAATTCAGCAATTGACAGCGCGGGTAACTTTGGTTGACTCGTGCAAAGGCATCCCCTTTCGCAGAACCAACCCCACATCCCCTTGACTACAACATCTCAAGACCCATCCCGCTGTTGCCAAACCTTCGGGTGCTGGAATGCTGCCGGCAGTCTCGCGCGAGTCGGATTTCCAGTCGCGCTCATCGCCACGGTTTGCCTCTGTGGTTGCAAGAAACCTGAGGCCAAAGTGTTGCCGCCACCGATCGTCGAGGTTATGGAAATCACGACCTCGGAAGTGCCGCTGACCGCGACCCTCATCGGCCAGCTCGATTCGCCGCAGAACGTCGAGGTGCGGGCTCGCGTCGAGGCATTCGTGGATGAAATGCGCTTCACCGAAGGTATCGAAGTGAAGAAGGACGACGTGCTCTTCGTGCTTGATAAAAAGCCGTTTTTGGAAAAGCTGGGGGCGGCCAAGGGTGCCCTGGCAGAAGCCGAGGCGGCACTGGGCAAATATCAGACCGACGTCGCCCGCCTCAAACCACTGGCCGAAAAAAAGGCGGTGCCGCAACAGGATCTCGATAACTCGCTGGCGGCGGTGGACGCCGGCAAAGCCAACGTGCTCACGGCCCAATCCCGGGTGGAACCCGCGCGATTGAATCTCGGATATTGCGAGGTGCTGGCTCCCATGACCGGCCTGATCGGCGCCAAGCAGGTGTCCATAGGCGATCTGGTTGGCAAGGGTGAGCCCACACTGTTAGCCACCATGTCCACGCTCGATCCGATCTGGTTTTACTGCAATGTGAGCGAAGTGAGTTATATCAAGGTGAAGGAATGGAGCACCAAAGGAGGCAAGGATATCTTCAGCCTGCCGCTCACCTTGATTCTGTCCAGCGGCACGGAACACCCCGACAAAGGCAGCTTCGTCTTCATCGACCGGGCGGTGGATGTGAAAACCGGCACCATACGGATGCGCGCCAAATTCCCCAATGCGGACAAGATCCTGCGCCCCGGCATGTCCGCGCGGATCCGGGTGGATCTGGGCACCCGCAAGGATTGCATCGACG
>JAPLUJ010000706.1:1523-10400 GCA_026397695.1 Verrucomicrobiota bacterium
GAGCGCGCGGTGGTCGAGCTGCAGGGCAAATCCTTCCGCTGGGTGATCAGCAAGGACGACAAGGCCAACCAGCGACCGGTGAAGGTGGGCGAACAGAACGGCTCTAACTTCATCATCCTCGAAGGCATCAAACCGGGCGAACGCATCGTGGTGGAGGGCATCCAGAAAGTCCGCGAAGACGCCCCGGTGACCGCCAAGACCACCGCCCAGATGACCGCCATCAATGCCGCCCCGGCTGCCGAGGCCAAACCCGCCAAGGAATAAACGACCATGGCCGAATTTTTCATCCGCCGGCCGATCGTGGCGATGGTCATCTCCATCGTCACCGTCATTGTCGGCCTCATTTCTCTATCAAGATTGCCGATTTCGGAATACCCGAATGTCAGCCCGACCTTGATTCAGGCGACCACCACCTACCGCGGCGCCGCCGCCGAGGCGGTCATGGAATCCGTGGCCACCCCCATCGAGTCGAAGGTCAATGGTGTGGACAAACTGCTCTATATCCAGTCCTACAACACCAACGACGGCAAGATGACCCTCAACGTCACCTTCGATGTCGGCACCGACGTGGACATCATGCAGGTCAACGCGCAGAACCGCGTGGGCCAGGCGGAAGCCCAACTCCCGGATGCGGTGAAACGCGAGGGCGTCGTGGTCAACCGCTCAAGCCCGGATATTCTGTTAGCCATCGGCTTGTCCTCGCCCAAGGGGACTTATGACGGGGTGTTTCTCGGCAACTACGCCGACATCAATCTGGTCGATCAAATCAAGCGCGTGCCCGGCGTGGGCGATGTGAAAAATTTCACCGCGCAGGATTATTCGATGCGCGTCTGGCTCAATCCAGAAAAGCTCGCGATGCTGGGCGTCACGCCGCAGGACGTGTCGGACGCGATCAAGGAGCAGAACGCGCAGTCGCCGGCCGGCACGATCGGTGCGGAACCCGCGCCACCCGGGCAGGAAAGCCAGTTCAACATCCGGGCGCAGGGTCTGCTGAAGGATCCCAAGGAATTCGCGGAAATCATCGTCCGTTCTAACACTGATGGCTCGCAGGTCAAAATCAAGGATGTGGGGCGCGTCGATCTCGGCGCGCAAACCTACTCGATCCGTGCCCGCATGGACAAGGCCCCGGCCGGCGCGCTCGGCGTCTATCTGGCACCTGGTGCCAACGCGATCCAAACCGCGAACAAGGTGAAGCTGATTCTGGAGGAGGCCAAACTGCGTTTTCCGCCGGACATGGCATATGCCATCACTCTGGATTCCACGCTGCCAATCACGGCTTCGATGCATGAAATCATGAAGACCCTGGAGGAGGCGATCATCCTGGTGCTCATCGTGGTGTTCATCTTCCTGCAAAGTTTCCGCGCCACCATCATCCCGATGCTCACCGTACCGGTCTCGCTGTTAGGTGTGTTCATCGCCTTCCCGATGTTGGGTTTCAGCGTCAACACCCTCACCATGTTCGGGCTGGTGCTGGCCATCGGCATCGTGGTGGACGACGCCATCGTGGTGGTCGAGGCGGTGCAGCATCACATCGAGCACGGGATGTCGCCGGTGGATGCCACGCGCCAGGCGATGAAGGAAGTCTCCGGGCCGGTGGTGGCCATCGCGTTGATCCTGTGTGCGGTGTTCGTGCCGGTCGCCTTCATGGGCGGGGTGACCGGCCGGCTCTATCAACAATTTGCCATTACTATTGCGGTTTCGGTGGTGTTCTCCGCCATTAACGCGCTGACCCTCAGCCCCGCGCTCTCAGCCCTGCTGCTGCGCAAACCCACCCCCGGCCGCGGCCCGCTCGCCTGGTTCTTCAAGCAGTTCAATCAATTCTTCGATTGGATCACTCGGGGCTACGGCAGCATTGTCGGCGGCCTCACGCGCAAGGCGGCACGCTCCATGTTGCTATTGGTGGCGGTGTGTGGCGGGATCTATCTGCTAGGCAAGGTCGTCCCCGGCGGCTTCATTCCGGACGAGGACAGCGGTTGAACTGCCGGAAGGCGCTGCGCTGCAACGCTCGGACGAGTTGCTCAAACAGGTGGAGACCATCGTCTGCAATACCAAGGGTGTGCGCTCGGCGCTCGCCATTTCCGGCATGAGCATCTTGAACTCGCTCAACTTCCCGAACTCCGCGCTGATGTTCATCGGCCTGGATGACTGGGAGGAGCGCAAGTCGCCCGCGTTGCATGCCAAGGCCCTCGTCGCGGAATGGAACAAGAAATTCGCCAGCATCCCGGGTGCCCGCGTGTTTGCCTTCGGTCCGCCGCCGCTGCCTGGATATGGCAACGTCTCCGGTTTCACCATGCAATTGCAGGACCGCTCCGGCGGCAGCGTCGAGCAACTCGCCGCTTATGCCCAACAGATCATCGCGGCGGCGGCCGAGCGGCCGGAACTCGCCCGCCTCAGCACCACCTTCCAACCCTCCACGCCGCAGGTGAAAGTGGAACTAGATCGCGAAAAAGCCCGCACCCTCGGGGTACCGGTGGACAGCGTGTTCCAGACTTTGCAAGCCTATCTGAGCGGTCTTTACGTGAACGATTTCGTGAAATTCGGCCGCGTGTACAAGGTGTTCCTGCAAGCCGAGCCGGAATATACCAACGATCCTAACGACATCGGGATGTCCGGGCCGAACTTCGTGACGCGATTCAACCTCTATCTGGCGGCGGAAATGATGGGCTCTCCCGCGCCCGGCTACAGCTCGGCGCAGGCCATGAAGGCGATGGAGGAAATCATGGCAAAGATGCCGTCCAACGTCGGCTACGAATGGTCCGGTCTAACGCTGCAAGAGAAGAAATCCGAAGGCCAGGCGCCGGTCATTTTCGGCATGGCGATCATCTTCGTGTTCCTGCTGTTAGCTGCGCAGTATGAAAGCTGGTCGTTGCCCTTCGCGGTGCTGCTGTCCGTGCCCACCGTCATCCTCGGCACCATGGTCGGGCTGTTATTGCGTCACTTCGAAATGAACGTCTATGCCCAGGTCGGTCTTATCATGCTCATCGGCCTCGCCGCCAAAAACGCCATCCTCATCGTCGAGTTCGCGAAAATGAAACGCGACGAGGGCGTGCCTACACTGCAAGCCGCGCTCGAAGGCGCCAAACTCCGCCTGCGCCCGATCCTGATGACTTCGTTCGCCTTCATCCTCGGCTGCGTGCCGCTGATGCTGGCCACCGGTTCCGGTGCCGCTTCGCGCAGCACCATGGGCACCGGCGTGGTCTTCGGCATGACCATCTCCACCGCCATCGGCCTGTTCCTGATTCCGGTTTGTTATGTCTTCGTCCAACGCTTCTCGGACCGCAAGGCAAAGCCCGCGCCGCTGCCAACTCCGGCACCCGCAGCGCCCGATCACGCAGCCTAACCAAACACAATATACCACTCCCCATGCGCCTGTTATTCATCCTCCCCGCCGTTTTGTTAGTGAGTTCCTGCGTGCTCGGCCCGGAACCCGGCGCGCCGGAAACGAAAACCCCTGGCTCCATCCGCGGAGATGCCGCACCCCACGGCGCGTCGTTCGGCGACCAAGCCTGGCGCAAGGTCTTCACCGACTCCACCCTGCGCACACTCATCGCCAGAGCCCTGACCAACAACCCGGATCTGGTGACCGCCACCTATCGGATAGAAGAAGCCCGCGCCCGCGCCAACATCGCCCGCGCCGCATGGTTTCCCATGCTCAATGGCAGCGCCGACGCCTCCGCCAACTATGCGTCGCCCAATGCCGGCCAAGTCGCAAAGGGTGCCGACCGCCACTCCGAATCCTACGGACTAACAGGTTTGCTGAGCTGGGAAATCGATCTGTGGGGCGGCATCCGCCGCGATAACCAAGCGGCCCGCGCGCGGCTGCTGGAAGCCCAATACCAGCGCGATGCGGTGCAGACCAGCTTGGTCGCGGCGGTGGCCAGCGCCTACATCGACCTGAAAAACCTCGATGAGCGCCTGGCCATTTCGCGCCGCACCACGGTGAGTCGCAAGGTATCACTGGATCTCGTGACCGCCCGCCGGAACGGGGGCCTCAGTTCGGACTTGGAGGTCGGCCAAGCCGAGGCCTTGCTCTCCCAAGCGCAGGTGGTGATCCCGGTGACCGAGCGCGGCATCGTGGCCAAGGAGAACGAAATCCGCGCGCTGTTAGGCGAATATCCGAGCGCTATTGCCCGTGGCGGCAGTCTCGACCGTCTGGATGCATCGTTCCGCATCGCTGGCGGCTTGCCATCCTCCTTGATCGCACGCCGGCCGGATCTGTCCGCCGCCAATCAGGCATTCCAAGCCGCCACCGCCGATATCGGCGTGGCCGAGGCTCTGCGCTTCCCCGCGCTATCACTCACCGGCAACGGTGGCCTGATCAGCGCCGACCTGCACAATTTGCTCGAAGGAAAATCCGGCGCCTACTCGATAGGCCCGCAACTCGCCGGCCCCATCTTTGACGCGGGCCGCGGCAAAGCCCGCGTGCAAGCCGCCCAGGCCCGCGCCAAAATCGCGCTCGTCGCCTATAACAAAGCCGCCCAGCAGGCGTTCCAGGAAGCGGCGGACGCGTTCAACGCCTATCAGAAAACCGGCGAGATCATCGCCGAAGAATCCAAATTGGTCACCTCCCAGAAAAATGTCTCCGTGCTCGCGCTGGAACGCTTCCAGGGTGGTGCTTCGAGTTATCTGGAAGTGCTCGACGCCGAACGTGAGCTGTTCACCGCCGAACTCGACCTCGCCGACGCCCGCGCCAACCGCCTGAAAGCCGTGGTCCAGGCCTACCGCGCCCTCGGCGGCGGGTGGAAGTGACCATGCCTGTGGCTCACCTTGAAAAAAGTTAGAAAACATAAACATGCGGACGATTTCGCTGTTATATGGAATTCTCGTTCGGATGTTCTTCCGCGATGCTGAGAAGCATCATGTGGCGCACATCCATGCCGATTTGTCCGCAGACACGATTGCAGCAAGATGGCAGGCACTCAAGTGAACGGGGTCCTTGCATGTCCATAACAGGGTCATCGGCTAACTGAATGTATTCCAACTCAGGGACTGCTCGGTAAGGCTGGACGCCAAGCGGCAAATCCACCACCATCCTTCCGCTCTCCCGTCCGATGCTCAAGAACCTCCTGATCCTTTTTATGTTAGTCTCGAGCTGTGTCACGATCCACGGTGTGGGCATGATGCTCGGTTTGCGCTGGCTGACCCGCGCCTGGCCGCGCGGCGAACACCACTTCAGCCTTCCCAGAACCTTCTGGATTCTGATCCGCGTGGTGTTCGGCCTGCTGCTGCTGCATCTGCTGCAAATCACCGTCTGGGCGTGGTTCTATGACTCGCGCGGCTGCTTTCCGTCCTTCGATGTTTCGTTCTACTATTCCGCCACGAGTTACTCCACGGTCGGTTATGGCGATGTGATTCCCCCGATGCCCTGGCGGATCTTTGGTGCGATTGAGGCGGTCACCGGCATCCTCATGTTCGGGTGGAGCACGGGCGTCCTGTTCTCCATCGTCAACCACCTGCAAACCCATTTTTTCAGAGCCCCCACCGTTTTCCCACCCCGCCGTGCTCCTTGAGCCATGACATATCAGTTGCATTTTTTGCTGTCGGATTTTTTGCTTGCGCGGCGGGTGTGACTGGCTTGACTCACGGTATGCATAAACACACCGCAGCATTGGGCATTTTGAGTCTCACCTTGATCTCTGGCTTGGCCCAAACCCCTCCTGCTCCCGCACCCACGGATTACGCGGCGCGCGTCAAATCAGTGGAAAACCTCAAACAGCATATCGCCCAACGCGAATCGCGCTTCGAAATGCTCAAACAGGACGTGCTCGCCTTGGACGCCCGCACCGAAAAACAAATCGATGACATCGTCAAAACCCTGGCATCACTCAAGGATTCAGAGGATTCAAAAACCCGCGTGGCCAATATCAAGGACGACGTGATCGAGGGCTTGATTCGAACGGTTTGGATCTACCGGCAAAAGCGGGTGGACTTGTTTGAAACGATGCGCAAGGATTCCAACGTGCCGCAAGAAGAGTTGGCCAAAACCCTCAAAACATTTGACGAGCGGATCGACAAGCGCGTCACGCAGGTCATGGAGCTTGCCAAATCGTTTCCCGGCCACAAGGACGTCAACAAGTATGAATCCTACGGCAGTTCCTATTCTAACGGATGGTGTCAGGAAAACCTGCGGGTCAGCGAGGAGTGGAAACAAAACCGCCGCGACAATACCTCTGGCAAAGTGACGCGGCGCGAACTGCTCCAGGAACTCGACAAGGCGCTCGCCCGCAACCAAACCCGGCGGGCCGCAATCGCCGACGGCCTGGACAAACGCAAACTCAGCGACAAGGAGAGGACCCTGCAATACGCGGAACTCGGACGCATCGATGCAACGCTGGATAAACTCAAGGCAAACCGGCGCGAATTGGTGCTGCCTGACGGCGGCGGCGCGGTTAGGGAAATCGGCGGCGACGAGGCGCATGACGCGGAATTGATGCTCGACGACACCCGCAAGGACTTGGCGCGCGATTTCTCCGACATCATGCGCAAGTATTCCGATCTCAGCACCGAACGCACCCGTATCTTCGACTTGAAAGCGAACCTGACAGCACGTGAGGAGTGGCTGAAACAAAATCCGCCACCGGCCAAGTGATCGCAGTGAGCGACCGTTAGATCCGGGAGGATTGGCAGGTGCCAGTGTAATTTATGGTGCTTGCTCGCCGTATTCCCCATCCCATGTCTTTCGCCCAAACCATCCGTCCGTTGATTCCGCTGGTCATCGGCTTGGCCGTCGGTGGTGTTGGAGCCACCTTGTTTCTGCAAAGCATGCCCGGGCCCGAAGGATCTCCCGAGGAACGGGCGAACCAGATGGAGGTCGAATTGAAACGGGCGCAGAACCGCATCGTCGCGCTGGAAGGAGCGGATCCGCATGCACGCCGCCGCTTGGGACGGACCTTTGCCGACGGCGAACGCAACATTGCCGAGGACATCCGCGAGGGGCGTCCGGTGAGCCCCGACGACCTGTTCCGGGCGAGTCAGCCGCTGTTGCGCGATCTCGCGCCCCTGTTCGACCGCATGCGACTCAAACAACAACAGCAATTGGTCGATCGCATGAGCGGCGAGTGGGCGCGGAAATACGATCTAACACCCCAGCAGCAGGAAGCGCTCAAAGAGTGGTTCGGCCAGAAAGCCCAAGCAGATGCGCAGCGCTGGAGCGATCTGGTCGCGCAGGACGGCACCCGCATCCAGGACCTCATGCGCGCATCCCGGGACGTGCGTCCGGATGCCGGGCTGGATGCGTTCATGGCGAATACCCTCAGCGGTGATAAACTAACGGCTTTCCAAACCGAACGCATGGCGGAACGTGCGGCGCGCGTCCAACAGGATGCGGACATGCGGGTCCAGCGGCTCGATACGATCGTCAAACTCGACGCGGCACAACGGGACCAGGTATTCGGCATCATGGCGCGCGCTTCGAGTGATTACGATCCGGCGATGAAGCTGGAGGGAGTGGGCGGTGACATCGGCGCGACCCCCGCCGGCAACCGCCAGGACACGATGCTCGCGGTCTTGAAGCCCGAGCAACGTGCGCTCTATCAGGCGGAACAACAGCGCCGCCGCGACGAGGCAACGAAAAACATGGAGGGCATAGGCCTGACCCTGCCGCCCGATTGGGATATGTTCCATGATGACTTCTGATATCCCCAACGCCCCGGCTCCGGCCATCGACATCCGTTGTTTGCGGGTGGACTACGGTGATTTCATGGCGGTGGATGATCTCACACTCAGCGTGCCGCAGGGAGAGGTGTTCGGATTGGTCGGGCCTAACGGGGCAGGAAAAACCAGCACCTTCCGCGTGCTTGCCACCCTCATGGAACCGACCTACGGCGAGGTGATGCTCGATGGTGTGGACGTGTTCGAGGACATCGAGGGCGTGCGCCGCATCCTCGGTTACATGCCCGACCTCGCCCCCGTGCCAAGCGACCTCAAAGTCCGGGAGTTTCTCGAATTCCACGCCGCTGCCTACGGGCTGGGCAGCCGCTCGCAGCGCCGCGAACGGATTGCCGAATGTCTGGAGGAGGTTTCTCTAACATCCTGTTCTAACAGTTGGTGCAAGGAGCTTTCCCGCGGGCAGACGCAGCGTGTGGTGCTGGCCAAAACGCTGCTGCACCGGCCGCGCGTGTTGATTCTCGACGAACCGGCGAGCGGTTTGGATCCCCTGGCGCGCCGTGATTTGCGCAACGCTCTGCGCAAGCTGGCGGAGTCCGGCGTAGCGGTTTTTGTGAGTTCGCACATTCTGAGCGAACTCGCCGAAATGTGTTCCTCGCTGTGTGTGATGAACCACGGCCGCTTGCTCGCCTCGGGCACGGTCGAACAAGTCCGCACCCAACTCGGCAGAACCGAACGCGTCCTAACAGCCACCCTGCTAGGCCGCCACGAGGAGGCCGGCGCGTGGCTGGCATCCCGCCCCTCCGTCCACGACCTGCGGGTTGCCGGGCAACAGGTGGTTTTCGGATTCACCGGCAACGATGATGCCCAGGCGGATCTGCTGGACGGACTGGTTGGGCTGGGCATCCGCATGCGGGCGTTCGAGGAAAAACGCTCGTCCTTTGAAGACATCCTCGTGGAAGTAGCCGAAAACAATCGCCGCCCATGAACCCTGATGGATCCAGCGCCCGCCCCGTCCGCCACGCCGCAAGGAACGTTTGGCGCAATCCGATATTCCGGCGCTATTGCCAGTCACGCCTGCGCCTGCGCGGCGTGGGGGTTGGCTTGCTGATCACGGTACTCATCGCCGGCTTCATCGTGGCCATGGGGTCGTCCATCGGCATGCACAGCCGCATGACTCCGGTGGATGCCGCGCGCTCCGGCATCATCCCGCTGTTCTTCCTGCAATGCGTCATCTTGTTCATTTTGGGCACCGCGCAGGTGGCTGGCGGG
>JAPLUJ010000624.1 GCA_026397695.1 Verrucomicrobiota bacterium
ATCGTCGCCACCCAGGCGGCCTTTCTCGCCTCTAACGGTATCAAGACCGTGTTCATCACCGGCTCCACCGGCGAGTCACACTCGGTCACCTGTGCGGAGAAACTCGACCTCTACCATGCCTGGGCCACCGCCGGCAAAGTCAGCGGCTTAGCGGTGATCGCCCATGTTGGCAGCAACTGCATCGAGGAATCCAAAATCCTCGCCCGTCGCGCCGGCGAACTGGGCTTTCTGGCCATCAGCGCGCTCGCGCCGTCTTACTTCAAGCCGGATGGTTTGTCCGCCCTCATCGAATGCTGCGCCACCATCGCCGCCGAAGCCCCGCAAACGCCGTTCTACTACTACGACATTCCCGTGCTCACCGGCGTTACGTTGCCGATGGAACAGTTTCTAACAGACGCGCCCACGCGGATCCCGACCTTGGCCGGCATCAAGTTCACCAACCCGAATCTGGTGTCCTACCGCCGCTGTCTCGACATCGCGGGCGACCATTTCGACCTACCGTGGGGGGTGGATGAGATGCTGCTGGCCGGGTTGGCTAGCGGTGCGCGCGGCGGTGTCGGTTCGACCTATAACTGGGCGCCGCAGCTCTACTATGATCTCATTGCGGCCTTCACCCGCGGCGATCTTGCCGAAGCCCGCCGCCTGCAGTCGGTTGCCATCGCGATGATAGATGCCATCGCCGCAATCGGTTTTATCGGCACGGCCAAGGCGCTCATGGCACATCTCGGGGTAGCCGTCGGCCCGGCCCGCTGGCCGCTGGGAAACCCCTCCCCGGCCCAACTCGGCGCGCTGCTGCTCCGCTTGCATGCACTGGGTTTCGAACAGTGGGCTGCCAAGCGGGTTTGAGTTATCCGCTGGCTTGCTTCCCCAATGGGTCATTCACATGTATCTGAATCTCATTCAAATCGCCGAGTCATTCGGGGTTGCGGAAAAAGTCGTGGAAGGCTGGATCCGGGATGAAGGATTGCCGCACACGCCGGACCGACGGGTGTTGTTGTTTGATCGCGCGCAGGTCGCGCAGTGGGCGGCCACCCGGGGGCTTGCGGGCAAAGCGGGATTTCTAGCAGCGGAAAACCCTGCGCTGGGTGCCGTCCTGTGCCTAGCTCCCCTGCTGCGCACCGGCGGGATTTGGCGCGATGTGGCGGCGTCCGACGTGCAGGAGATCTTCGTGCGCGTCGCCAGCGCCCTGCCTGGTGCGACCCCGCCGGTGCGCGGATTGTTAGCACAGCGGCTGCGGGCGGCGGGTGGCGTGACGTATGCGCCGGTGGGTTTAGGGTTTGCGCTGCCGCATCCGGCCACACGCATCACGCTGGGCCGCGATTCGGGGACCTTGGCGCTGATTTTGCTGTGTGACGGTTTGTTGCTCACCGAGCCGCGGGTGGATGAGGTGCCGGTGACCCGCTTGTTTTTTTTCATCGCGCCATCACCGCGCGCGCATCTTGACATGGTGGGGCGCTTGGGCCGCTTGTTGGCCGGTTCATCCTTGCGCGAAGCGTTGGAGAGCGGGGCCAAGGACGAGGAGGTTTTCCAGCTGATGGCGGCGGCTGACGCGCCATCGCCGGAAGTAATGCAGCGGGTGGGGAAGGCATAGCAAGCATGTCATGATCCCGATAGTTGATCTCCTTCTTCGTCTTGCCTGTTGGCTGCTGCTTGCGCCGCTGCTGCCGGGCATCATCAACCGGGTGAAATCGCGGGTGGCGGGGCGGCGCGGGCCGCCAGTGCTGCAACTCTACTACGACCTCGCCCGCTGGTGGCGCAAAGGGGTGGTGATGAGTACCCTGGCCTCGCCGGCCTTCGTGATCCTGCCCGCCGTGGCGTGGGTGGCATTGTTAGGTGCGGCGCTGCTGGTGCCGCTGGGGCCATGGGGGGCCGGTCTGGGTTTTCGCGGCGATGCGTTGCTGATGCTCTATTTGTTAGCACTCGGCCGGTTCTGCACGGCATGGGCCGCAATGGAAACCGGCTCGGCATTCGCAGGCATGGGTGCGGTGCGCGAGGTGAGTTATGCGGTTCTGGCGGAAGCGGCGATGATAGCCGCCCTGCTTTCGCTGAGCGTGCAAACGGGCAGTATTTCGCTGGTCACCATGCTGGCACCGACGGTCGGGGCGAGTGCGGTATTGCTGGCCGCG
>JAPLUJ010000519.1 GCA_026397695.1 Verrucomicrobiota bacterium
CTCGGGAATGGAACTGCTTCGCCTGCTGCTTGGTCATCCGGGGGTGGAACTGGTGGCGGTGACGTCGCGGCAGGAGGCCGGCAAAGCGCTGGACGCGGTGTTTCCGCGTTTCCGCAAGGTGCCGGGTTCCGGTCTCACATTCATCGAACCGGATCCGGCGGACATCGCGGCGACGGGCGCGCAGGCGGCGTTTCTCGCGCTGCCTCACGGGGCGGCGGCGGGAATTGCCCGCGCGCTGCTGGACTGCGGCCTGCGGGTGATCGACCTGAGCGCGGATTTCCGCCTGCGTGACGCGGCGGTGTACGAGGATTATTACGGTCATGCGCCGGCGGCGCCGGACTTGCTCAAGGAGGCGGTTTACGGGCTGCCGGAGGTGCGTGCGGAGGAAATCCGGGCGGCCCGCCTGGTCGCCTCGCCCGGTTGTTATCCGACGAGCATTTTGTTACCGCTGCTGCCGTTGCTGCGCGCGCGCCTGATAGATCCGGCCACCATCGTGGCCAACTCGATGAGTGGCGTGAGCGGTGCGGGGCGCAAGGCGGACCTCACATTGTTATTCTGCGAGTGCCACGAGAGCGCCCGTGCGTACGGCGTGCCCAAGCACCGTCATCTAGCGGAAATCGAGCAGGAACTCAGTCTCGCCGCCGGCGAAAAAGTGGTTGTCAGTTTCATCCCGCACTTGATTCCGGTGAATGCCGGCATCGTCACCACCACCACCGCGATGCTGCGCGAAGGGGTGGTTCCGGACGCGGTTGGGGCGGCGTTGGAGAATGCCTACAGCGGCCAGCCATTCGTCCGCTTGCTCGGGCGGGGTGGTTGCGCCGACACGAAAAACGTGATCCGCACGAACTTCATTGATATCGGCTGGCAATACGACCAGCGCACCGGTCGGGTGCTGCTGATGAGTGCGGAAGACAACCTCGGCAAGGGTGCGGGTGGCCAGGCCGTGCAGAGTTTCAATCTGATGTTCGGATTTTCCGCGACTGATGGGTTGCAAAATTTTTAAGAGCAGCCCACGGTTCCTTCTCTTTTCCCCTCTTGCTCTACCAAGCCATGGATTTTCCCTTTACCCGTATCAAAGGAGGTGTTGGCGCACCCCTCGGATTTCTGACCAGTGCCGTGAGTTGTGGCATCAAGAATCCCGCTGCGGATCGTTTGGATCTAGCGTTGATCTTTTCCGAACACGCGTGCAGTTCCGCCGGGGCCTTCACCACCAACCGCGTGAAAGCCGCGCCGGTGCGCGTGTCCCAGGCCCATCTGCGCAAGGGCGACCTGCGCGCCATCATCGCCAACTCCGGCAATGCCAACGCCTGCACCGGTGTTCATGGAATCCATGATGCCAACGCCATGTGCGACGCCGTCGCCAAACCGTTAGGCCTCAGGCGCAGCGAAGTCGGCGTGTCGTCCACCGGGGTGATCGGCTTGCCCATGCCGATGCTGCGCGTCACCCCGCAATACGACGCGCTCATTGCCGGGCTAGGCCCGAAAAACGGTTCGGACGTGGCCGCCGCCATCATCACCAGCGACACCCACCCGAAGGAAATAGCCATTTCGTTCGACCTCGGCGAGCACCGCGTCCGCATCGGCGGCTGTGTCAAGGGCGCGGGCATGATATCCCCTAACATGGCCACCATGCTGTGCTTCATCACCACCGATGCGAACATCCCCAGTGCCTCGTTGCGCAAGGGCGTGCTCGAATGTGTCGAGGAAAGTTTCAACCGCATCACCATTGATGGGGACATGTCCACCAATGACACCGTGATCGTGCTCGCCAACGGCGCCTCCGGCATGCCGCCGATCCGCCGCAACGGCAAGCGCTGCCATCAAATGCGCCAGGCGCTCCGCTGGATCATGTTGGAACTGGCCAAGGCCGTTGTCCGCGACGGCGAGCGCGTCACAAAATTCGTCACTGTGCAGGTTCACGGCGCGCGCATCTATCTGGACGCCAAGAAAGTTGCCGAAGCCGTTTGCAAATCCGCCCTGGTGAAAGCCTCATGGAACGGCGGAGATCCTAACTGGGGGCGCATCCTCCATGCCGTCGGATATTCGGGCACCCGCATCCGCGAGGAGTTGGTGGATATTTTCATCGGTGGCAAAGCCGCCTGCCTTGGCGGCCTGCAAGCCGACACCCCGATGGAGGAACTCCGCACCATCGCCGCCCAACCCGAATTCGAAATCGTCATCAACCTCAACCAGGGAGAGGCCGATTATACCATGTATTCCAGCGACCTGTCGCCGGAATACATCGACTTCAACCGCTCGGAATACGCGTATTGGAAACAATCGCGCAAGGACGGGCGGGTGTGACGGGCTCACCCGTTGGACAAGAGGTGCAATCTATTTCCGGGAGCCGGCGGAGCGGTGTTGGAAATGATCGGCAAGGGTCATTTTGATGAGCGATTGGTAGGGCACGTCGCGTTTGTTAGCCTCGATCCTGATGGCGTCAAGCAAGACGGCGGGCATGCGCAGCGAGATCGCCTCGGTGGAGAGTTTGAGATTCGGCAGCGAGACGCGCCCGGCC
>JAPLUJ010000172.1 GCA_026397695.1 Verrucomicrobiota bacterium
CAAGGGAGCCCGCACCCAGGATGGCGGCGGGGGTGAGTGGATGCATGACGGGAGTATGGCGGATGGCGGGGTGTTAGGAACGTTTGGATTTCACAACAAAGCGGTGTTCGGTGCCGGCACGGAGTCGTTGGATGTTGGATCGGTGCTTCCAGATGGCAAGCAGCGCGATGGCCACGGTGAAGGCGAACAGCGGTTGATTCCAGGTGCCATCCTGGATCCGCCCGTGATGCCAGGCACCCCACAGCGTGAGCAGCGGCAGCACGGCGGCGGCTCCGATGCTGGCCACCGAAACATAGCGGGTGATCAGGAAAAGTCCGAGCCAGATCAGTGCCAGCAGGACGATCCCGAAGAATGGATAGATCCCTAACAGCACACCCGCCGAGGTGGCCATGCCCTTGCCACCCTTGAATCCAACCCACGGCGAATAGTTGTGGCCGAGGATGGCACACAACGCGGTGAAGATGTGGGCGAGCTGTGCCTTGAGCGCGTCACCTGCGGTGAAGCTTGATATCCATGCCTCCGGCAGGCCGAGAGGAACTTGCACAGGGTGGCCTGTGATCCGGATCAGATTCAACGCGATGACCACCGGGATGAAGCCTTTCATCGCATCTAACAAAAAACAGGCGGTGCCGGATTTTTTACCGATGACGCGCAGCACATTGGTGGCACCGATGTTGCCGGATCCGTGACGGCGGATATCGATGCCATGCGTTTTGGCGATGAGCAGGCCGCAGGGGATGGATCCCAGCAGAAACGCCAGCAGCGGGCAGAACCAAAGTTGCATCAATCCGGAAAGGAAAATGATTTACCGCAGAAGAACGCAAGGAACCAAACGATCATCATGAAATCAGTGGTGAAAAACCGCTTCATCCGGGTCAATTTTCCTATTTGGCAAAGAACCCGGCGGGCGGGTGTGGACCCGCGAGGTTTATTCGACGAGGGTGGCGGACTCGATCACCACGTTTTTGGTGGGGACGTTTTCTGCAGACATGGCCATTTTCTCGCCCGTGGCGGGATGGATCATCGTGAGTTTTGCGGTGCCGCTGGGCAGGGCTTTGATTTTGTCCACCACCTCCATGCCTGCGACGACCTTGCCGAACACGGCGTAGCCACCGTTGTTAGGATGGTTGAGGGCGTCATTGTCCTTCACGTTGATGAAAAACTGGGCGGTGGCGCTGTTAGGATCGCTGGTGCGGGCCATGGCGATGGTGCCACGTTCGTTTTTGAGGCCGTTCTGGCCTTCGTTGGCGATGCCCTTGCCGGTGGCCTTTTCGATGAGGCCGCCGGCCGCGACCGCAAAGCCGCCACCTTGGATCATGAACCCGTCGATCACCCGGTGGAAGACGGTGCCGTCGTAGTGTTTCTTCTTCACGTAGCCGAGGAAGTTCTCCACGGTGACCGGGGCTTTGGCGGCGTTGAGTTCGAGCACGATGTCGCCTTCGCTGGTTTTCAGGCGGACTTTCGGGGTTTTGGTGGCGGCACTGGGCACGGCGGGTTTTTCCGCTTCCTTCGCGGGTTCGCAAAGGGCGAGGGCCGGGAACAGGCAGATGGCAAGGAGGGTTAGGTGGCGTTTCATCGGGGAGGATTCATACGCGAGGCGGGCCGCATGCGCAAGCGCAAGAAGCCTGATATGCAGCAAAAAAGACCGCCCGGAAGGATCCGGGCGGCCCGACAGACAAAAAAGCAACGTGTGAGGTTTAGAATTTGAAACGGGTACCGAGTTCGAACAGCCAGTCGTCTTGGACATCGATGGATTTGCCACCAAACTCGGGATCCGCATAGTAAATCCAGCGGGCCCCGCCGAAAATTTCGCAGGCCTGGGACATGCTGTAGCTCAATCCGGCGAAGATCTGCGCGGTGAATACCCAGTCGCTATCGGAATATCTATCGGTTTCTGTCAAGGCTTTATATTCGCGGGTTACGCGCATGTCGGCATCAATCCATGCGATGCCGAGACCGGCACCGACGTAGGCGTTCAGATTGCCGCTGAGGGCACGTTCCAACTTGACGTTGGCCGTGATCGGCACGATACTGAAATCGATTTTCCTTTCGCCATTATACGCGAAATTATGCTCATCGATACCCAGCCAACTGTCGGAGTAATCGGAATCGGTGTATCCGACTTCGGCGAAGAGACCGACGTTCCATCCGCCGATCATCCAGCAGGAGTTGGTGATGCCGAGGTGGACGGTGTACATCGGCTCTTCGAGTTCGGTCAGGTAACCGACTGATGCGCCCGCAAACCAGCTCATGAGGCAGTTGGAGGGCGGTGCATTGACTGCCGCCGGGGTTCCTGCGAACGCCGGGAGGGCCAAAACAAGTGGAAGCAATAGGAATGGTTTCATAACGACGCGAGGCTAACGCCAATCACCCGCCTGTCAACAGTTTTTCATTAATTTTAATTAATTTTTCAGTTATCCGAAATTTTTGACAAGACATTGAATTTGATTGAGTTGAGTTTATTGCAGGATGTGGATGCATGGTTTGCGGGTTTGGTTTTCCAGGCCAACGGCCCAGCCCATACCAGCCTTGGGCATCGCCATGGTTACGCGCCGTCATGAGATTCTCGCGGTCTGCAAGCCCGGCCCATGCGGCGGCAGGTCGGATTTGAGACGCTTCATGGGGCGGGCTGTTAGACCTCAATCACATCGGTTAGATCACCACCCATGGCGTTGCCATGGGCTGGTATATTGACGGGCCGTTGGCCTTGAAGAGTGCCAAGTCATGTTGCGGAATTCATGGCCAATTCCTCGATACTTAAATGCCGGGATCATGAAGTCTGACCTTGATCCCTGCCGGGCAGCAAAAAGGCCGCCCGGAAAGATCCGGGCGGCCTGACAATTGAGAATTTCAGGTGACAAGATTAGAATTTAAAGCAAACACCGAGTTCGAGCAGGCAGTCGCTTCCAAGTTCGAGTGTGGCACTTTCGCCGTGATCGCTGAAATCGGCATCGGACATGTAAATCCAGCGGACACCGCCGTAGATTTGGAAGTTCGGGCTCAAGTTATAGCTCAAACCGCCGAAGATCTGGCCGTAGAACACCCAGTCGGTATCGGAAGCCGACAAGCTGTCATCCAAATTATGGCCAGCGAGGTCGAGGCCCACATAGGCCACGCCGAGGCCGCCACCGAGGTAGACGTTCAGGTTGCCGCTGAGTGCGCGCTCAAACTTGACGTTGAGGGAGATCGGGACGATATCGAGGTCGTAGCTGGTGTGCGCGTTGAAGTAATCAGCCGCATATTGCAGGGCGTCGCCCATTTCATCGACATCAAGACTGATGCTTTTTGGTATGCTGATCGGCGACGTGTCCCTATCGCGGGGACTGTAGTCCTCATCTTTTTGGGTATAGCCGACTTCTAGGAACAGGCCGACGTTCCAGCCGCCGAGCATCCAGCAGGAGTTGGTGACGCCGAGGTGGGCGGTATACATCGGTTCTTCGAGTTCGGTTAGCCAACCGACGGAAGCACCGGCGAACCAACTTGTGAGGCAGGGGTTGGAGGGCGGGGCGGTGACCGGTGCCGGGGTTCCTGCGAACACCGGGAGGGCCATGACGAATGGAATCAATAGGATTGGTTTCATAACGACGCGAGGCTAACGCCCCCCTGGCCCGCCTGTCAACGGTTTTTTTGATTAATTTAAATTTATTTTTCGGGCATGTTAAATTTATCAATTAATTGGATTTGAGTGAGTTGAGGAGATTTTAGTGAGTTGAGGAGATTTTCTCATGTTATGCCTGGCATGGACATCTCATGCACGCTGGCCTGGCGGAACGCAGGAAGGCACAGCGCGGGCAAAAGCGTCCCTTCCGGGCAGCAAAAAGGCCGCCCGGAAGAATCCGGGCGGCCTGGCAATTGAGAATATATGGTTAGGGGTTAGAAGCGGAAATTGACGCCGAGCACGAAGCCGAAGAGGCTCATGTCTTCAGAGTCATCGTCGCTGAGACCGGACCAGTATTGGCCTTCCACGCCGCCACGGACATTGCCCGCAACGCTGCCGAAGCAGAAATCGTATTGCAAGCCAGCGCCGACTTCCGAAATGGCAACGGTGGCGTTGTCTCCGCTAGTGCCGTCGTCATTGCCGAAAACAACTGACTGCTTGGCGGTGACGTAGAGGGAGATGTTGTTGCCGAGGGCGCGGGTCGCGTCGACGCCGAGCACGATACCCCAGCCATCGAAGTCAACACCGCCGTATTCCTCCTCAAAGGATGCCCAACGCACACCGATGAATGGGGAAATCGACAGCTTCTCCATGGGCTTGAAGTTCTGGCCGATCACCAAATCAACGTATTGCATTTTCAGATCTTCATCGGAATCGGTTTCCGTTTTGTAACCGAAGTAGGTGCCCTTGAGGAACAGTCCGTCGCTGAACTGATAGCCGAGGGAACCACGCCAGGCGACGTCGAAGTCGGTGTCATCATATGCCCCTTCAGATTGGTAGGGCTGAAGAGCCATGATTTCGAGACCGAGAGTCCAACCCTGTTCGGATGGAGCTTGCGGTGGAGCGGTGACCGGAGCCGGGGTTCCTGCGAATACCGGGAGGGCCATGACGAATGGAATCAATAGGATTGGTTTCATAACGACGCGAGGCTAACGCCCCCCTGGCCCGCCTG
>JAPLUJ010000266.1 GCA_026397695.1 Verrucomicrobiota bacterium
ATACTGCGGCCCATGGGTCTTGATGGTATCTTCAATGGCGAGCCGCAGAGCCCCGATGTTGACCCCATCAACGGGAAGAAACGAAGCCCGCAACTCCGGCGCGACGCGGTCCATGTGCTTCATTTTCCGCTCGGCCTGTTGCCAGTCTTTGGGAAAGTCCGCGGTCACGCTGCACAGGGTCAAGGTCATGAAATTGGGCAGCGGTCCACGCCGGGTGAATTTCAGTGTGCGTTTTCCCGGGGTGAGCGAAATCAGGGTGGGTACTCCCTGCTTGCCGAAGGTAACCGGATTCCTCCGGGCTTCCCAACTGTCGCCGGAGAACCGTATGGGCAATTCCCTGGGCGCTGTGCCAAAGGTGGCGCGCTCGAAGCCGGTGCCCACATGCCGTCCATCCACGAAAACGTTTACGGGCCGCGCCTCCGGCGATGCAAGGTTGGCTTTCAGCATGTAGTCGCCCGCCGCAGGAATTTCGATGTCATACTCCACGAACGCCTCTTTGACGCTGCCCGACGGCCGGGCATCCTCCGGGCCGCCCACCAACGGGCCGGCATTGGCATACTTGTTCGGGTCTGCATAGATGTCCACATTGCCTCGATCAAACGTCCAGACCGGAATATCTATCGTCGCCTTGCTCCCGGGGTTGGCCGGGTCCACCACGGGAAGACGCAGCGCCGCCACGTCAACATTGGCCGGCTGCGTGAAAAGCTTGTGATACTTCTCCGGAATGCTGGCCAGGTCCTTGACCTGGTATTTCGGCGACTGCCAATTCTCCGGAAAGGGCTCCGGCGTGGTCAGGCGCAAGGACACCAGGTGCGGCAGCGGCGTGCTGCTCCTCAGCACGATCGTATGCTTTCCCGCCACCGCCTTGCTACTCCGGTCGTGCGACATGTTGCCGGGCCCGCCGAAATCATTGAGAAGCATTTCCCATCTCGCGCCACTGCTCTTCGCCGAGGGCTCCCCGGTAGCCGGGTCCAAGCCGATGCCCGTGCCGACCTTGTTGACATTCCGGGAGTCAAAGAAGACCTCCATGGGCCGCGCATCGGCCGACGTGTACTGCAGGAAAAATTTGTAAACGCCGGGCACGGGATACTCGACCTCGTATTCCAAGCGCCAACCCCACGGCTCTTCCGCACCGCTGCCCACCACCGGCCCGGCATCGGCAAACTCGGCTGGATCCGCATGGATCCGGCCGTTGCCGCGAATAAACGCCCACGCCGGAATCTCTATCGTTCCCGCCGTGGCTTCCAACACAAAAGAGACGGCACAAGAAACGGCAACGCACGTCAGCGCCGCGCGGCTCAATCGTCCAGACAGGTAATGTTCAGCTTTCATCGAATGCATTGATTGTTATTGTTAGGAATTGGTTTTCGGGGTGAGGGCCGTTGAAAGAGCCGGTGGGCGGAGCGGAGAGCGGGGAAATGGGGGTTGGTTAGTGTTGCCAGGGAAGAGTGGGTTCCGCGCCACCGGCGGGGATTGCATGGAGCGCAAGATCGAGCACGGCACTCATCGCACGGCACAAGGGAAGGCGAAGGAATGTTTGCATGGCGCGAGGCTATGGCAGGAATGGATGAAGTCAAGCGGTGTTTCTTCCCGTTGATAGAACCGTTCAGTGGGAACGCGGAAAGGCATCAATAATCGTCCTTCTAGCAGGCAAAAGCGGATGATCGCGCATGAACGCCAAACGGTGCAGAGATACGAAAGTGGCCCGAAAATGGCCCGTTCTGAAAACCGTGCTAACAATATAACAACTTTTGTCTCTGCAAGTCATTGATAATGAGTTGGTGGGCAGAGGTGGATTCGAACCACCGTAGGCGTTAGCCAGCAGATTTACAGTCCGCTGCCACCCCCCGACAATTGACAAAAAGTATTCTTAAAGTATTCTCAAGGCGTGAGTGCTTCCTTCAAGATTTCCAAAATCAAAAAAAGAGAAAAGACTGTTTTCCGAGTCTACACCGGCACTGATCCAGTGACCAGGAAAAAGCGTTACAAACAATTCCGCACAAACCTCGAAGCCGGAGTGTGGGTGAAAAACGAAAAGGTCCGGCAACTGGCACATGGCAGGATCACCAGCGGCCTCGACGGAGCGGTAGTATCTAACTGGAGTCGCTTGGAGGAGGAGTTGGCATCATTAGGCACAAGCCTTGCCGAAGTCGGCCGTGAGGCCGTCAAACGGCTCACAAAGGTGACCAAGCGTGGCACTGCCCGCGAGTGCTTCACAGCGTTCGCCGAAATGAAGATCCGGGAATCGAGTCGCCCGCGGTACCTGGGCGACCTGAGGAAGAAGGCGAATGCGTTTCTCAGGTCGCTTCCCGAGGCCGATCAAACCCAAATGCGGGCGATCACCGAACCGGAAGTTACCAATTACCTAGACAATCTGAGAACTTCAAAAACCGACCGATTGAATCACGAACGCACTTTAGGGGTATGGATGAGATGGGCATATTCTGACGGGTGGATGGGGGCAGATCCCATGCCTCGCCGTCCCAAAGGACAAAAAACCGTCCAAACGACCCACGGTGAGGCGGTAACGCTCACGCCCAAAGAGGTATCCAAGTTGCTCAATGCGTGCGTCTCCTCGCAGGACTGGACTACGCTCAGTTTTGTCGCTTTGGCTGTTTTCGCCGGCATCCGGCCAGAGGCGGAGTTCCGGAAGCGGATCATTGATCCCAAGACCCAAAAGCGGCGTACGGTGACGCTCAATTGGGCTGACATAAAGCCCGGAGGAATAGCGATTGCCTCAGAGCTTTCCAAGACCGGGGTCCCGCGCATGGTTCCGGTTCAACCAGTGCTTTCGGAATGGTTGGACTTCATTAAGAAACAGGCTGCCGAACCCTTATCAGGTCCAGTGGTTGCTGGGCATTGGCCGAAGCATTGGACCGATTGGCGGAAAGCCAACTGGCCGCACGTTTGGCATCAGGATCAACTCCGACATTCCTTTGGCAACTATCGTCTTGCCGTTTTGAAAAACGCAAACGCGGTGGCCCTTGAGATGGGCAACTCCGCCGCTGTGGTGCTTAAGCATTACTGGCGATGGGAGACCTTGGAGCCGGAAGCTCTGGAATTCTGGGCACTAACTCCTCAAAAAATTGTCGAAAAAAAAGCTGGACATCCTTGAATTCAGCGATTATTGACGATCAACACTCCGACGCGAAGTCCCACGTAAGGTGCAATAATAGGACAACCCTGCCAAGATCGCTCGAGATTGGATGGGATATGCAGCCTCCCTAGTTGAGACCAGTAAGGTCCGGAGGTGCCAGTGCTAACAACCCTGGATCAATGCATCAGGTTCGCGAGCGGCAGAAATGGCCAGCCAAACCATTTCAAACCAACCGAACCTGCACCATGAAATCATTTCCACCACTTGAATTGGGCCGTACCGGTGCCGCGCATCGACTCGGCGTCGGACAACGCACCTTCGATCGCCACGTTTCCAACGGGCTTATCAAGCCCGTCCGATATGTCGGTAAGTTCCCTCGCTTTTTGTGCGAGCAAATCGACAAGTTTGACACTCTAACTGCGAGGCGCTCCAGGTCATGAAAAGAGCAAAATCAGAAGCTACTGATGCGCAGGCCGCGGCACCTCGGGAATGCCCGTTTCTGACCCTGATTCCTGATGTTCCGTCGGGCAAGCTCACGCCCGAGCACTGGCTAAAGCTGGCCGAAAGGCTGCGCCTCGCTAACGCCGTCAGATCAGACAGCCCTGTCCTAAACGAGGCGGAATCTCAAGGATTCGACCAAAACTGTGAAATCATTCGCAAGGCTGGTATCGGGTTGCAATTGCGAAAC
>JAPLUJ010000620.1:0-1135 GCA_026397695.1 Verrucomicrobiota bacterium
CGAGACCCGGCCCAACTGGGATACCTATGGCTATCAGGCGGACATGACGGGCGACGGCAGCCTGGTCGGATATGTCTATCATCACAAGCGTGGGTTGATCGCGGCACGCGGCGAGAAAGTGGTGATTGCCGCCGATGGCAACAAGCAGGTCGGGAAAATAGGTGATCCCGCCGAGCTGCTGAAGAATTTCAAGAAAGAGGATTGGAACCATTACAAGATCGTCTGCCGTGGACCGGAGATTTCGCTAGAGGTCAACGGCGTATTGATGTGCCGGATCACCGACAATGATGCCAGCACGGCGGCCAAAAGCGGAATCATCGCGCTGCAGATGCATCCGGGACCGCCGATGAAAGTGCAGTTCAAGAATATCGTGCTGAAGGAATTGAAATAACCGCCTGCATCCACGCACCATGTGCGAACCGCGGATTATCTAATTGAATGAACCATCATTCCTGAAAGAATATACCGTCATGCCAATATCAATAATAAAACCGACCCTGATCGCCGCGCTGCTGTGCGGTGGAGTTCACATATCATGCGGGCAAGCCCCCGCCAAGGAACAGGAGGCCAAGCTCATCGCCGTTCTGCAATCCAACGCGGATCACCTTGCCAAGGCCGATGCCTGCCGGGAACTGGCGCGCAGCGGGACTGCGGATGCCGTGCCCGCGCTTGCCGCACTGCTGGCCGATGAGAAACTCAACCATATGGCACGTTACGGTTTGGAGGCGGTGCCCAGTCCGGTTGTGGATGCGGCCCTGCGGGATGCCCTCGGCAAACTCAAGGGCCGCCCGTTAGTCGGGGTGATCGGCAGTATCGGCGTGCGGCATGATGAAAAGGCCGTGGGTGCCCTGGTCGGGCTCCTGAAAGACGCAGACACCGAGGTCGTCCAGAGCGCCGCGCGGGCCTTGGGAATGATCGGCTCGGACGATGCAGTGAAAGGCCTGCTGGATATGCTGCCCGGGGCGACTGCGGCGAACCAGCTTGCGTGCTGCGAAGGTCTCTTCAGGTGTGCGGAAGCGCGTATCGCCAAAGGTCGGAATGACAAGGCCATCGCCATCTACGACACGTTGCGCAATCTGAAACAGGCACCTCACCAAGTGCTGGCGGGCGCTTGGCGCGGCGCGATCATCGCGCG
>JAPLUJ010000620.1:1175-5096 GCA_026397695.1 Verrucomicrobiota bacterium
GCCGATGTGTCAAAGGTGTTGTCTAACGAGCTTGGCAAGGTTTCCGCCGACCGGCAGATCCAGTTATGCAATGTGCTGGGCATCCGCGGAGATGTCGTGGCACTGCCGGCCTTGCTCGGTTTGGCCACGGCGGGTGACAAGGCGGCACGCGTCGCGGCGATCAAAGCGGTGATCCAGATTGGTAATGCGGGGGCAGCAGAACCGTTGATCGTGTTACTTAAGGATCCTGATACGGATGTCGTGCAGGCGGCCACCAGCGGACTGGCCGGCTTGCCGGGTGCCGAGGTGGACAAAGCCATAACCCGTCTGTTGGCATCGCCGGACCCAATACTGAAATTGAAGATGGTCGATATGATTCAACAGCGGCGGATTGCCAGTGCCATCCCGGCTCTCCTCAAACTCATGGATGACAAGGATGCCGCCATGCGCATGGCAGCCATCACGAGTTATGCCAATCTTGCCGGCGGGACGGAACTCGCCACCATGTTAGATAAGATGGTGAAAACCACCAACGCGGGTGAGATCGCGGCGATTGAGAAGGCGCTGGTGGCGATTTGTGGTGCGGCCGACCTGCCGCAAGACTGCGTGCAGAACTTGGTGGCGGCCATGTCCAAGGCCGGACCCGAGGCGAAGCAGGCCTTGCTGAGAACATTGCGTGTGGCTGGCGGCCCCGCTGCACTCAAGGCGGTTCGCGCGGCTGGCGATGACACTAACAAGGATGTCCACACCACCGCCATCCGGGTGCTCAGCGAATGGAAAACCGCAGATGCCGCACCCGTGCTGCTGGATCTGGCCAAAAACTCCAGCACCCCGGTTGACAAAATCCTGAGCCTGCGCGGCTACCTCGGCATGGCTGCTAGAAAGGAAATCCCCGCGCCGGAACGGTTGCTGATCTGTCAGGCAGCCGCACCGCTGATCCAGCGTGATGATGAGAAGCTGCTGCTGCTCGGCGCACTCGCCAATCTGGCGGATGCCGCATCGCTGACCCTGATCGTGGCGTATCTCGATGATCCTGCCGTGAAACGTGAAGCCGTAACCACCGTCATGGCCATCACCGAAAAACGCGCGAAAAACCACCAGGGCGCCGTGGTTAGGGCAGCACTGGAAAAGGTGGTGAAATCAGCTATCGACAATCCCGCAACCGTCCAGCGTGCGCAGGAATTATTACAACAGATGGAAAACGAGAAATAGAATTATAGCATGGGCATGGCCACGTAATCCACAACAATACCTGTGACAGATATCTCCAACTAACAGAATTATGAACGAATCCAAACAACACCTGCCGGGGATGCCGTTGACCCGCCGCCAGTTAATCAAGCGGGCGCTGGCGGCAAGCAGCGCATTTGCCGTTCCTAACATCATTCCAGCCTCAGCGCTGGGACGCGGCGGCGCGGTGGCACCCAGCGAGCGCATCGTGATGGGTGGCATTGGTCTCGGCGGCCGCGGTTCCTCTGATTTGCGTTGGATGCTGGCCGAGCGGGATGTGCAGTGGGTCGCCGTCTGTGATGTCATGAAAAGCCGGCGCGACGCAGCCAAGAACATGGTCGATAAAAAAACGCTAATAAAGACTGTGCCATGTATGGCGATATGCGCCAGTTGCTGGCCGAGCGTACCGATGTGGATGCCGTGTTGATTGCCACTGGCGACCGCTGGCACGCGCTGGCTTCGGTCATGGCGATGCGGGCAGGCAAGGATGTCTATTGTGAGAAACCGGCCTGCCTCACGATGGCACAGGGACAAATGGTCGTGGAGACCGCACGGCGGTATGGCCGGGTCTATCAAACCGGCGCCCAGCGGCTCAGCGAACCGAATCATGTGTTTGCCATCGAAATGGCCCGCAGCGGCCGGTTGGGACCGATTCATACCGCATACGCTGACATTCGTTGGCGTGACGGCATGCAGCGCACTTGGTTGCCGACGGAGCCGGAACCGCCCAAGGATGAACTGGATTGGGATGGCTGGCTGGGTCCATGTCCGTGGCGGCCTTACAATGCCGGTTATGTGAATAACGGAGGGTGGTATCACCATTATGATTTTGCGACTGATGTCGCAATGTGGGGCGCACACACCGTTGCCCAGGTCCTTGCCGGACTCGATATGACAAACGCGTTCTTGATCGAGTTCGACTATGACGGACCCGATGTGACGATGGTGACGCGCTTGTCTAACGGAGTGAAATTGGTTCTGTTCCGATCCGCTGGCGCGGTTTTCGAACCCTGCAAGTTCTGGCATGGCTCATGTGGCGAACGCTTCGATGGTGCCGATGGATGGGCCGCCGCCGCCGACGGCTATTCAGGCCCCGATGTCTCATCGCCCGCACTCTTGCGTGAATACAAAAAAGTGCTGGCGGAATACACGGCCCGCACCCAACGGCCGTTGAACCATGTGCGCGATTTCTTCGACTGCATCCGGTCGCGCCGACCCACCGTGGCGAATCCCGAAGTCATGTATAGATCCATGAACATCTGCCTGGCTGCCGACATCTGCGAACAATTAAAACGCAACCTCAAGTTCGATCTGCGCAAGGCCGAGTTTGTCGGCGATCCGGAAGCCAACCGCATGCGGTCCCGCGCGATGCGCGCCCCATGGCAAATGTGATGCGAAGTTGATGACCGGCAAGGTCGGCATGGAGCGCGTGCTTTACACCCACGTCCAACGCATGCGCGGCCTCCTCGCCGCCTGGGTGTCCCCGCACAAAAAGATTTGACCCCGTGCCGAAAATATTGATGGTTTTTTTTCAAGCATTAGCCACCCACGAACCCCATGAACAACTATCCAAAACTTCACAATGCCATGTGGCCGGGACTGGTCGGCAAGGGCAGCCCCGGTGCCGAGCCCTGCATTGACCTCGATACGATGCTCGACCTCACCGCCCGCGCGGAGGTCAACGGTGTCAGGTTCGATGGGGTGGACCTGTTCCTGTTCGATCCCCATGTCGCCATCGACAGCAACGACGACGATATCAAATCGCTCGCAGACAAAATCCAGGCCAAGGGCTTTGTCGTCGGCTCTGTGGTCGCCCCGGTGTGGCAGCCAACCGGCGGCGGCTCCGCAATGGGCACCACCGATGACCGCGCGAAGTTTGTCGGGCAAGTCGCCAAGGCATGCCGGATCGCCGCAAAACTGCGTGATCTCGGCATCCGCCCGCATGGCGTGGTGCGCATCGACTCGGCCTGCGGCATCGCCGAGTGGGCGGAGGACCCCAAAGGCAACACGGCGAAAATTGCCGCGACCTTCAGGGAAGCCGGCAAGATCGCCGCAGACCACGGCGAACGACTCGCCGCCGAGGGTGAAATCTGTTGGGGCGGCATGCATAGTTGGAAGTATATGCAGCAACTGCTCGAAGAAGTCGCTAGTCCGCAAACCGTGGGATTTCAGGCCGACATGGCGCACACCCTGCACTTCGCGCTCGGCACCAACGCCCCCGAGCACCGGTTGGTGCCGGCATCCTTCAACTGGGAGCCCGACGCCCTGGCCGCCGCATTGCAGGCAATGACCCGCGCCCTGCGCCCGTGGACGATGGATTTCCACGTCGCGCAAAACGACGCCACCGTCAAGGGCAGCGGCAGTCACGACAAAACCGGTCGCCACTGTCTGGCCGACGATCCTAACGGAAAGCTCGACATCACCCGCGACGCGGGCTATTGGTTGCGTGACGACGCCGGCCGGGTGACGCGGACAATCCGGCACATTTGTTGGGACGGTTGCATGTTTCCCAACGAGGTGATGCTGCAACAGGCAACATGGAATGACATCCTATCCGCCATGATCCGGGTGCGCGAACATCACGGCTGGCAGGAAACCCCTATCTGACAATCATGCCATGAAAAAACTCAATATCGGCTTGATCGGATACGGCTTCATGGGCCGCGCCCATGCCAATGCCTTCCGCAAGGTGGCCAACTTCTTCGACCTCGA
>JAPLUJ010000620.1:5115-6646 GCA_026397695.1 Verrucomicrobiota bacterium
CCTCGATTACCAGCCGGTGCTCAAGGCGGTGTGTGGTCGCAATGCGGATCATGCGCGGAATTTCGCCGCCCGCTGGGGCTGCGAATCCATCGAAACCGACTGGCGCAAACTCATCGCGCGGAACGATATCGACCTGATTGACATCGCCGCGCCCAACGACGTGCACGCGCCCATCGCCATCGCCGCCGCCAAGGCAGGCAAGATGGTCATGTGCGAGAAGCCGCTCGCGATGAATGTGGCGGAGGCACAAAAAATGGTCGCCGCAGTGGAAAAGGCAAAGGTCCCTAACATGGTTTGGTATAACTACCGGCGGGTCCCCGCCGTCACCCTGGCCAAACAATTGATCGACGAGGGGAAACTCGGACGGATCTTCCATTACCGCGCGAAGTTCCTGCAGGATTGGACCATCTCCAAGGACTTGCCACAGGGCGGTGCCGGCCTGTGGCGCCTCGACGCCAAGGTGGCCGGCAGCGGGGTGACCGGCGACCTGCTCGCCCATTGCATCGATACCGCGCTGTGGCTCAACGGTCCGATGGACAAGGTCACCGCGATGACCGAGACCTTCATCAAGGAACGCCAGCACAACCTCACAGGAAAAGTCGAGCCGGTCGGTATTGATGATGCGTCACTGTTTCTGGCGCGCTTTACCAACGGTTCGCTGGCGAACTTCGAGGCGACGCGCTACGCCCGTGGCCACAAGGCTCTCTATACCTTTGAAATCAATGGCGAGCACGCCTCGATCGGTTGGGACCTGCATGACCTCCACCGCTTGCAATACTTTGACCAACGCGAAGAAGGCCGCCTCCGTGGCTGGCGATCCATTCATATCACCGACAGCGACCATCCCTACATGGACAAGTGGTGGGTTCCAGGGTTGCAGATCGGCTACGAACACAGCTTCGTCCACCAAGCCGCCGATTTCATCCAGGGACTCCAATCCGGCATACCCGCGGCACCAACATTCCGCGACGGCCTCGCCACCGATTACGTCACCGACGCCATCCTCAAATCCGCTAGAACAGGCCGCTGGGAAGCAGTTAAGCAATAATCAAATGAGCACTAACACCTCCACCATTCACAACGCCCTGGACCAAGGCCAGGGTATCCTGCGCCTGACACCCACCTGGGTGCCGCGCTCATTCTGTGTGCCGGGCCGCCGGATCAAACTGCATCCCGACGACTATTACGCGTTGGGCGGGGCGCGCGGCGGCATCGACGAACGCTGGTTTTCCTCGACAACCCCGGCCAAGAATGGCCCTCTAACAGGCGAAAACGAGGGCTTGAGCGCCATCGTTTTCCAGGACGGGCCGGCGGAGCGCAGGGTGTTGCTGCGCGACGCGGTGGAGGAATTGAAGGGGGCGCTGATAGGTGATCGCCTGTGGCAGGCGTATGGCGCATGGCCGATGTATTCCAAGTTCTTCGACAATCAGGGGGCGCTGCCGCACCATATCCACCACCGCGATGAACACGCGCGCCTGACCGGCCAGCTTGGAAAGCCGGAGGCACACTTCTTTCCCCCCCAACTCAACAA
>JAPLUJ010000075.1 GCA_026397695.1 Verrucomicrobiota bacterium
CGCATTTTGCACCGCATCCGTGGCATGGGGACGAACTCAATGCCAAACTGGTGGTGTTTCGCGAGGAGTTCACGGCCTTGATCCGCATGGTTCACCGTCTGGGGCTGGCGGTTTTTCTAACGACCGATGCGATTCCGCTGAGCGCTGGGGTGCTCACCGCCAGCGGCGGGCGGCGCGGGGTGTTGGACAACTGGTTCCGCGCAATTCTAACCGACGTGCTGGATCTGTTGCCGGAGGTTCGCGGCATCATCGTGCGGATCGGCGAAAGCGATGGCAATGACGTGCGTGATTCCTTGCGCAGCCGCCTGCACCTGAGGAATTCGCGCCAGACCAACCGGTTTCTGCGCGATCTGCTGCCGCTGATGGAAAGCCGCGGGCGCCTGTTGATATTCCGGACGTGGACCGTGGGCGCGCACCGCATCGGCGACCTGATCTGGCACCGCCGCACATTGAAAGATACCCTGCATGGCCTCGATTCGCCGGCCTTTGTGGTATCCATGAAACACGGCGAGTCGGACTTTTTCCGCTATCTGCCGCTCAACCGCGCGTTTTTCCGCGTCCGCCAGGCGAAGATCCTCGAAGTCCAGGCGCGGCGGGAATACGAGGGCGCGGGCGAGTTCCCGTCCTTCATCGGCTGGGACTGCGAACACATCGCGCATGAACTCACCGGAGTGCAAAACCTGATAGGTATATCGGTGTGGTGCCAAACCGGCGGTTGGCACGCGTTCCGGCGCCTGGCGTTTTTGGAAGACAACCAGCGCGACATCTGGTTGCGCCTCAACACGCTCGCCGCGCTGCGCATCCTCAACGACGGCGCCACGGTCGAGCAGGTGGGGGTGGAAATGACCGGCGCCGGGCGGGCGGTGCCCGCGCTGGAGTTGTTGCGTCATGCCGAAACTGCTGTTAGAAAGTTATACTATATCGAGGAATTCGCCCGCCTGAAATTGTTTTTCCGCCGGGTCCGCATTCCGCCCCTGCTGCATGTGTATTGGGACTGCCTGTTCATCAATCCCGCCGTGCGCAGGATCCTCGGGCATTTCGTCAAGGATCCGGAAAACGCGGTGCGCGGCGGCGAGGCGGCGCTGGCACTCTTTCCACACATGCTCGGGTTGGCGCGCGAGGCCGGGTGGCCGGTCGAGGACATCGAATTCATGCGCGACACCTTGCGCTTGATCGCGCTGGCCCGCCGGTATTATTTCCTGCCCTGGGATCCGGAATTGTTGATCGCCATCGGAGAGGCGAAGCAAGCCTACAAGCAGCGCTGGCCGCGACCCGGCCGGCAACGCTACAGGATCAAGACCTCGCTGGCACCATTCCATGCCAAGCGGCGCCTGCTGCGGTGGTCCGTGGCTTTGCTGCTGCGCAAACGCCGCGGCTACCGGATCATCGACCGCCTGTTCACGCTGGATTTGTTAGGCATGCTGTACCTGCTGTTCCGGCCTGCGGCGCGGCGCTCGCTGCCAAAGTACCTGCGCAAGTCGGCGATGGGCATCGACGCCGTGCTCAGGTGATGCCCGTAAGGCAGGAAGCCATGCGCGAAGTCCATGGCGCATGTGACAACATCGTTCGGATTGGTGGTGGTGGATTTGCTGGCGGCCGATCCGCGCGCAATGACCCGTTACATGGGAGCGGCCGGATGGGAGGCATTTTGCCACTCACACCATGCCGGCGCACGGAAATCGCAGACATTGGCGGTGGTCGCTCCGCGCTCAGCATGATGCGCCCGAATGTTCCTCCATGTTGTTAGGAAGGAAAATGCCGGGTGCCATGAATTCCCTATCGTCGTCGCGCGGGGCTGGATCGGTCCCAGTTTCCATACTTGATCCCTCTGGCGATCAACCAAACGGTGCATGCCTGGCCCACCTCTGTGCTTAAGCCCCGCAACTTGCGCAGCTCTTTGTCGAGGGGGTTATCATACAGATAATCGATTCGCTTGTGTGATCGCGCTGGTGACGGACACCGGGATTGATTCGGGCTGGTATTCATACGCTGGAGGCACAGTGGCGGTTGTGGCCGCGCTCTCAAGATTCCGATTGTATCAATTTCTTCACCAAGCGGCGGTCACCGGCGCAGTCCCGGGTGTTTGCTCGTGGCAGGATTACCGTTGCATCACCATCATACGCGTCACGCCAAGCAAGGTGCGGCATGCCTCCCGCTGAGTTCAGGAAAAAGATAATGATTTTCCGCGGGTCCTCGTGGAATGATAATCTCCTCTGCGGTCAAGGGTCGCTCCACCAGGGCTGTCCGGGAAGTTGTCAAAAATGTCACAATAAATAAATTGACATTGGATGCGGTTGAACGGGAATCTGCGGTCGAAAGTGTAGAGACCGTATGAATAAATTGGTTCCCGATGGTGTGATCCGATCATCCAATCCAGAAAGTCTGCCTGCAAACCGCCACAGAAACAAAAAAATGAAAATCGAATTCCGTACCCCCGACACGCAAATGTTGTCCCGCGATGAAGTGATCAAGCTTCTCAAGGAGAACCCGAAATAC
>JAPLUJ010000738.1 GCA_026397695.1 Verrucomicrobiota bacterium
ACAATCCCACATTTCCTCCCGTATGAAACGCATCCTGATCCTCTGCCTTAGTCTTTGCGCCGTCCTGCCGCTCGCCAAGGCGATGCAGCAGCCATCGTTCCATACCAAGGGTTCGCCCACCGGCAAACCGACCGGCCAACTCAAACCGGGCGAATATTGGTGGGCGCCTTATGTGTCGCCGAGCGGCCCGGTGGTGGTGCTCGTCAGTGTGCCGCTGCAGGTGATGCATGTCTATCGAAACGGCGTGTTGGTCGGGCGCGCGGCGGTCAGCACCGGCGCCAAGGGCCACGCCACCCCGAGCGGCGTCTTCACCATCCTCGAGAAATCGCGGTCGCATTACTCGAAGACCTATAACAACGCGCCCATGCCTAACATGCAACGCCTGACCTGGAATGGCATCGCGATGCACTCAGGGCAGTTACCCGGCTACCCGGCAAGCCACGGCTGCATTCGCATGCCGTATGATTTTTCGATGTTGTTGTTCAATCTAACGGCGAAAGGTGGCACCGTGGTCATCGGCGATGAGACCAACCGCCAGCCGCACCTCGCGGCCAATCCCGGCATGCTGCTCGCCCCCAATGATTTCACCCCGGCGATGGTCCAACCGCTCGCCAAGGACGCTTACGACTGGCGCCCATCACGCAGCCCGGGCGGGCCGATCACGGTCCTCCTCAGCGCAGCCGACCGCACGCTCTATGTGTATCGCAACGGCATCCCCATCGGCCGCGCCGCAGCCGAGATCAGCGGCTTCGGCAAACTCGGCGACCATGTCTTTACCATGCTCGAGGGCGTCGGCGAAAAACCGAGTTGGTGGGTGCCCGACCGCACCACACACAAATGGATGACCGTAACCAGCGCCAGCGGGCGAGGCATCAAGATCGAGGACCTCGCCAAGCGCGTGCGCGTCAATCCAGAGTTCGCAGGCAAGCTTTACGATGCGGTCACCCCCGGGGCGACAGTCATCGTCACCGATCAAGCACTGGTGCGCAAGGCGAACCGCGACTTCACCATTCTCAGCAACTGACATTACCCTAACAATCCACCACCCTCATGATCAAGCCAAAACTCCTCCAACAATTCGTCGTCGAACCCGGCAGCGAAGTGAATCTCAAGAACTACCCGACCGACTGGACGGAAACCGACAACGCCAAGGAACTCGGCAAGGACGTCATCAAGGAACGGGCCAATGAGATTCTAACGGAAAACCGCAAGCAGCTCGCCGCCGCGCAGGAACTCCTCTATGCCAGTGACACCTATTCGGTGCTGCTGATTTTCCAGGCGATGGATGCCGCGGGCAAAGACGGCACGATCCGCCACGTCATGGCCGGCGTGAATCCCCAAGGTTGCCAAGTCTATAGTTTCAAGAAACCCTCAACCGAGGAACTCGATCACAATTTCCTGTGGCGTTATATGAAAGCCCTGCCCGAGCGCGGCCGCATCGGCATCTTCAACCGCTCGTATTATGAGGATGTGCTCGTCGTCAAGGTCCACCCGGAATGGTTAGGCCCCGGCCAACCGGCGAAACCGGACAAAACATTCTGGGAGAAGCGCTACGAGGACATCAACAACTTCGAGAAACACCTCGCCCGCAACGGCACGCTGGTGCTCAAGTTTTTCCTCCACGTGTCAAAAGGCGAACAGAAGAAACGCTTCCTCGAACGCCTGAGCAATCCCGACAAACACTGGAAATTCTCCGAGTCCGATATGGCGGAACGCGAACACTGGAAGGACTATCAGAAAGCGTTTGAGGACGCCCTCGGCGCCACCAGTACCAAGCGCGCGCCGTGGCATGTCATTCCCGCCGACCGCAAATACGTCGCCCGCGCGCTGGTGGCGGACATCGTGACCACCGCCATTCAGAACCTCAAACTGGAATACCCCGTGGTTTCCAAGGAAAAGATGGCCAAACTCGCCGCCGTGCGGGCACAACTGGAGAACAAGGATCCCGCCGAATCCGCCGAAACCGCAGAACCCGTAGATCCTAACAAGTCAACGCCCGGTCCCGCGTGACGGGTCTCCACTAACATCCATTGCATACCTCCATGTGGCGATTCCGCAGTCGCAGTGTGCCTGGTGCCCGTGGCTCCAGACCGTGTGCGGAACCGCCCGCGCCGTGCAGCAAGCCACAGAGCATTCAGTGAAATGGGCCTGACAAATTAAGACCTCTCCCGCGTCCTTCGATCAACGAACACTTCTTTATCCTCATCCCGGAAGCATCACAACTTCCATGAGCCGCAACCTCCCATCACGTCTGACAAGTCTCGTTCCAGCCCTCGGCTGGATCGGCGGCTATCAGCGCGGTTGGTTGCGGGCGGATCTCGTTGCGGGCATCACGCTCGCCGCCTATCTGCTGCCGGCCGGCTTGGGCGACGCCTCGCTGGCCAACCTGCCGCCCCAGGCAGGACTCTACGCCTGCTTGTTCGGCGGATTGGTGTTCTGGCTGTTCTGCAACTCGCGGTACACGACCATCACCGTCACCTCCGCGATCTCGCTGTTAGTCGGCGCGTCGCTGGGTGGAATCGCCGGCGGCGACACGACCCGTTTCGGCGTGCTGGCGGCAGGCACGGCCTTGCTGGTGGCGCTCATCGCTTTCATCGCCTGGCTGGCCAAGGCCGGCTCAATCGTCAACTTCATCTCCGAGAGTGTGATGGTCGGCTTCAAGTGCGGTGTGGCGCTGTTTCTCGCCAGCACCCAACTGCCGAAACTCTGCGGCATCCACGGTGCCCATGACAATTTCTGGGTCAACACCGGCAACTTCCTCAATCACCTGCACCAAACAAATCTAACATCCATTACCATCGGCGGCAGCGCGCTGGCGCTGCTGGTGTTAGGCAAAGTGTTCCTGAAAAACAAACCGGTCGCCTTGTTCGTGGTGGTCGGCGGCATCCTCGCCTCCCAGTGGCTCGGCCTCGATGCTCCCGGCGACCCGCGTGCGGTGAAAATGTTAGGCGCAGTGCCGCACGGTCTGTCGGCCTGCGGCCTGCCCGCGCTGCACTGGAGTTATCTCAATGACCTGTTGCCGCTGGCGCTGGCATGTTTTCTGTTAGCTGCGGTCGAGACCGCAGCCATCGGTCGCACGTTTTCCGCGAAGTATGGCGGCCGCTTCGATGCCAACCAGGAATTTCTCGCGCTGGCCGCAGCCAATCTCGCCGCCGGGCTGGGCCGGGGGTTCCCGATCAGCGGCGGCATGTCGCAATCACTGGTCAACGAAGCTGGCGGGGCGCGCACGCCTCTATCAGGAGCGATCGCGGCGGGGATTATTCTGGTGG
>JAPLUJ010000378.1 GCA_026397695.1 Verrucomicrobiota bacterium
CCCGTTAGGCCGGGTGTTTTCCAGAGCTGAAATCGAGCGTCTGGCGGCATTCTGCGAGGCACATGACCTGGTATTGGTATCCGACGAAATCCACTGCGATCTCGTGTTCGATGAAACCGCCACCCCGCACGTTTCAGGATTGGACCTCGCGGATCATTTCGCCCGGCGTACCATCACCCTGCTCTCGCCTAGCAAAACATGGAACATCGCCGGCCTCGGGTTTGCCTATGCCGTGATCCCTAACGAAACACTGCGCCGGAAATTCGCCGCCGCCCGCGGCCATACCCTGACCGAAATCAACGCCCTGGCCTACTACGCCGCGGAAGCCGCCTACCGTCATGGCGAACCATGGCGTCAGGCACTCATCACCTATCGCCAACAGAACCGCGACACCCTCGTGGAATTCATCCGCACCCGCTGCCCCGGCCTGTCCGTGATGCCGGGCGATGCCACCTACCTCGCCTGGATCGACGCCCGCGCCCTGGCCGTGGACAACCCCGCCGCACATTTCAAGAACAACGCCGGACTTTTTCTATCCGACGGCGCGTCCTTCGGTTGGCCGGGCCACCTCCGCTTCAACTTCGGCTGCCCGCGTGCCAGAATGTTAGCAGGCCTGGAGAAAATGGCCCGGGCACTGTGAGACGACCTTGATGAATGAAAGAGACGCTTCCGCAGTCGCACTATCAGGAGCCTCTGGCTCCAGAGACGGGAGTTACATTATTATAAATCCGGGGGTGAGACCCATCGCCAATCATTCGCGCCCGCTATCCACCCGCGCAGGGCATCCATAGCAACGCGACGCAATCGACCTTCACGTCCGACTTCACCGGCTTGAGAGATACTGCTTCCAGCGCCAGCGCGGCGGGATCATAGGCCCCGCTGATGCTGGCTATTTCCGCCTCGAGTTCGGTTTGGAGCGTTTGGATTTGCGCCGTGATGTCGGCGATTTTGGCATCGGCGATGGTGACATCCTGGTGTTGTTTGTAGGCGCTGGTGGCCTTGCTGATCGCCGCAGTGCCGCGGGTCAACGAGCCGAGACCGGATTTCCTGCCTAACAAGCCACCGAGCAGCCCCCCTAACACCGACACCCCGACCTGCATCTTCGCCGCGTTGGCTTCGGCTTTCTGTTTGGCGAGTTGTCCCTCGGCTGTGTGCAGTCTGCCTTCAACCGTGGCGATTTTCCTGGTGGTGGCGGTGCGCAGTCGCTCAATGGCCGCGTCGCGGGCCTCGCGGGCTTCATGGGCAAGCCGGACGCGGAAATCACCCTCGCTCTCGCCGAGCCGCGACCAAGCCTTGAGCGCGGGACAGGTGAAGACTTCGGCGCGTTCGTTACGGAAGAGCCACTCGCAGAAATCCTTCTCCACCTGTTTGTAGTTCGCCGCGTTCATGGCGAATCCCGGCAACTCGGCGAATCCCGCGCCCGCAACGGGCTCGCTGCCGGTTGCCTCAACTTCGGCAGGCGCCGGCAGCGTCTTTTCCCAGGCGATGCCTTGGGCATGAATCGGGTTCATCAAACGCACGGTGCGGCCACTATCGATCCCCTCCTTGGCGGATGAAAAATGCACCGTGCCGATACGCAGCAGGTGTGGCTGATAGATGAAGTCGTCGCCGCTGCCAGCGGCAGAGACAAACACCTCCTTCACACCCGCGCCCACAACGGGCCGCGGCAACACCGGGGCGGACGCATCCCTGCCGGGCATGGCCATCGGATTGACCCCGGTGCTAACAGAATCGGGTGCGGCGGTCGCGCGGAAATCCCCGCGTTTCGGGTCCATGAGTGTCTTGATTTGGCTGCGGGTCAGCGGTCCTGATAGATAACTCATCACCCAGCGGACGTGAAACAACACGGGCCCGTCCTCGTGCACGTTGTTCATCAGGAATATCCGGTTGCCAAGACCGGATATCAGACGCTCCATCGAAGCCCGGTCAAACGTGGCATTCTGCGTACCGGCGGCGCCTTCCAGCCCGTCGAGCACACGCAGTTTGTCACGCTCGGTTTGCAGGCGCCCCAGAAACCATGTGCCGATGTTAGATAACGCCTTGTAATCGAGATCCACCGGATTCTGCGTGGCCAGCAGGCAGCCAAGCCCGAAAGCACGGCCTTGTTTCAACAGGGTCATCATCGGCCGCTTCGACGGCGGGTTCGCCGTGGGCGGAAGGTACCCGAAGATTTCATCCATGTAGAGCAGGGCGCGCAGCGAGGTGGTACCCTGCTGCGTGCGCATCCAACCAAGCATCTGGTTGAGAAACAGGC
>JAPLUJ010000316.1 GCA_026397695.1 Verrucomicrobiota bacterium
TCCGAGCTGCTGATAGAGCAAATTTCCGCTTCATATTGTCATGGAATGTTCTGATACTGGAGCCGAATTGTTTTCATCAATATTCTGATACTGGAGCCGAATTGTTTTCATCAATACGACTCGATTTTTTTTCTGACGCAGCAGAAAGCCGATCGCCACCGCCAAGCCGACAAGTCCCCCGAGATAGCTGGCGTTGTGAATGTAGGCAACGCTGACAAACGCAGGAATGTCAGTGATCCCGAGGGCCTGACAATATTCCTGCCAATGCGAATAGTCATTGGAATGAAAAACGCCCATGCCGTATCCGATAAGAGCCGCAATGAAAGCCAGCATGAGCATGATGGAAAATCCAGCGAGGCATTTCCGCATGGCCACTGCCGGCGGCCATACAGGGACCGCGACGCGGGCCAGAAACCATGCGGAGAAAAATCCCACCCACCAAGTCGCCAGAAATCCAATCTCCGAGACAAGGATGCGGGTCGGGAACCCGAAGTTCGCATCGTGAAACTGATCAAATTTCATTTTGGTGAAATACTCGTTAGAGATCGAATAGGTGATTTGATCGTGTATAATGCCATAACTTCCGGCCACCATGGCACCGAGGCAGGCAATCCCGAGCATCCGCGGCAAAAGTCGCAATTTAAAAAATGGATAGAAGTAATTCATTTGGCCTTGGGTTGTTTGGCCTTCGCGGCCTTCGCGGCATTGGGGTATGGTTTGACTTGGGCACGTTCGGCCCAGGCATCCCATTTGGCCGCGAGTTGTTGCACTTGTTCCGGATTTTCTCCGGCAAGGTTGTGCAATTCGGTGCGGTCGCGCTTGAGGTCATACAACTCCCATGTGCCGTTGCGGCCCATGCGGACAAGTTTGTGGTCGCCGACGCGGACCGCGGCGTTGCCCTCGTGTTCCCAATAGAGCGCGTCGCGGGTGAGCGGTTTGTTGTCAAACGCGGGAACCAGGCTGGTGCCTTCCATCGGCAGGATGGATTTACCGTTAGATTCCTTCGGATAGGTCGCGGTGGCGACGTCCACGCAGGTGGCCATGATGTCCACGAGGTGGCCGGGTTGTGGGCGCAGTTCGCCGCGGGCTTTGATGCGGGCGGGCCAGTGGGCGATGAGCGGGGTGGCGATGCCGCCCTCGTGGTTGAAATGTTTGTAGCGGCGGAACGGGGTGTTGGACAGGGTCGCCCACGACTGGCCTTCGAAGACATCGGACTGCGCCGAGCCGGGCGGATTGCCGTTGAGGCGTCCGTTAGGACCGCTTTCGGCATTGCCGCCGTTGTCTGATAGAAACAGGATCAACGTGTTGTCTAGCACGCCACGCTCCTTGAGTGCGGTGGTGAGCCGGCCGACAGCGGTGTCCATGTGGGCGACGGTGGCGGCGTAGATCGCCATGATGTGATCGAACCGGTCCCGCTCCTCGGCAGTTAGATTTTCCCATGCTTTCACCTCGTCGGGTCGCGGTGCGAGCGGCCATGCTTTATCGACAATGCCGAGTTCGAGTTGTTTGGCGTGGCGTTGGGCGCGCAGTTGGTCCCAACCGGATAGATATTTGCCGCGGAATTTCGCGATTTCATCCTGCGGCACCTGCAATGGGAAATGCGGCGCGTTGTGTGCGAGATAGAGGAAGAACGGTTTCTTCGCCGTGACCGCTTCGTCGATAAACTTGATGCTGAAATCGGTCCACAGATCGGTCGAATACCACTGGTCCGGCAGTTGGTCACCGCGACGGCCGACGTTGGTGCCGTTCAGAAACAAGTCCGCACGCGGGCTGTCGGGGAAATAAAACCCGCCTGCGGCGGCGTTGATCGAGCGGTCGAACCCGCGGCCCCATGGGGTGACCCCGTGGTTCTGGCCGACATGCCATTTGCCACACATGATAGTGAAGTAACCGGCCGGTCGCAACACTTCGGAGATGGTGAGGCATTGGTCATTGAGACGGCCGCGGTAGCCGGGGGCGTTCTTATCCTCGACCATGTGGCCGACGCCGACTTGGTGCGGGTACAGGCCGGTGAGCAGGGACGCGCGGGTCGGGCAGCAGCGGCCGGTGTTGTAGAACTGGGTGAAGCGGACGCCCCCGGCGGCAAGCTTGTCGAGGTTCGGCGTGGGAATCTCGCTGCCATAACAGCCGATGTCGCAAAACCCCATGTCGTCCACCAGAATGACAACGACGTTGGGTTTCGCGGGCCCGGCCGCATCGGCGAAGCCAGCACTGAGCAAAATTGTTAGCAATGTGGCGGAGACGAGGTTGGCATACAATGGTTTCATCTCATGATGTTATTCTGCAATGACCTCCGGCTTGTCAATCTAACATATCAGGAGCACCTCATTTGCGCAGCTTGATGCTGGCATCGTTGTTTTGTGGCGGGCCGGGGGTACTGCGCCCATCGGCGACGAATTTCTCCATCAGTTGCGTCATTCGTGCTACTTCGGCGGTGTCGTCGGTCTGGCGGTTGCGCAGTTCACCCAGATCCCCGGACATGTCATAGAGAACATATATAATGTTAGGTTTGGCGGGCTGCGGTGACTCGGCGGCAGCCTGCATGGCAGATGCAGCGCCCAAAATCGCGGCCACCAGGCGGGAAAGATTATTTATGGATGTTAGCGGGCTCAGAGCGGGCTCCAGACTTTTACAAAACCAAAGCCGGCAAAGTGTTTGGCGTTGGCGGTGGCGAAATGAGTGACGCCATGGTGAATTAGAGTGAAGGCGAGCCGGGCATCGATGATGTTACGAAAGCCGGAACGGGTGCTGGCGGCCCATTGCCAGAGGGGGGTGGCGACGTCTGGTTCGTAATCGGCGTATTCCCACGCGGGGTTCCTGCGGAGGGTCTGACAAAACGCGGCGGCCTCCTTGGCGGTGCGGGGATTCTTGAAAACGGCGGGATTGCGCAGTTGCATGTAGATTTCAAGCAAGACCAGGCCGCAAACGAGGAACCGCCGCTGGCCGGCCGCCTCCGTGGCGAAAAACCGCTGCGCCGCATGGTGATGCGGCGAGCCCGGATTGGCAGCATAAAGGAACAGGTTGGTATCGGCCGAGAGAATCATGAGGCAGAACGTTGGACTATGACATCAACCTCGGGTCGAAGGGTCGCCGGGTCAGTGAGAAAATCACCGCCGCAGTCTAGCGTCGGGAATTTCCACGCCGCGCGCGGCCTGGGTTGCTCGGGAAAGCGGCTCACGAAGTGCTCCGCAGCCTTGCGCATGACTTCGGCCAACGACCAGTCCTGCTCGTCGGCAATGGCCTTGAGTCGCTGGTAGAGTGGATCGGGAAACTGAATTTGAGTGCGGGTCATGGTGCCGAATCGTCATCGATGTCGAATTGATGTCAAGTGAAAACTCACTTCAACCTTGCTTTGCGGGGATTGGGTTTAGCCGCTGGGCCCCGGTCGGGCGTGCCTGGTTCGGCACCGTCGAAGTCGCCCTTGCCGCCGCCCCAGAGCGGTTTGACGAGCGTGGCGCTCCAGGCGTCCCACTGGGTTTGGAGTTCCTGCATTTTGCCGGGCTGGGTTGCGGCTAGGTCTTTGGTTTCGCCTATATCGGCGGCGAGATCCTAGATAGCGTCCGGTGAGCAAACCCGCGCGCGTGGGCGAGCAATACGGCCCCGACACATAGCCGTTGGTGAAGCGCACACCCGCCGCCGCAAGGGCATCGAGGTTCGGCGTGGGGATGTCCTTGCAGCCGTGGAAGCCCACGTCCGCGTAGCCCATGTCGTCGCCAACGATGACAAGGATGTTAGGTTTTGGCGGCTGTGGCGGCGCGGCGGCATGCAGTGCTGCCAACGGTGTTAGAAACAAGATGGTGAGGATGCGAAGGGTCTGGTTCACGGGGAAAACCTGCGGGTTATTTGGGTTCGAATCCTGCGCGCACCTTGCCATCGTGACCGATGAGTGGCCGGGCGTTTGACACCTTCCCCAACTCCCGGGAACCGGGCGCGGGGCCAGCGAGACCCAGATCGTCTTTCATCGCCGCGACCAGCGCTGCGAGTTGTCTAACGGTTTCCGGGTTGGCGGCCGCGACATCGTTTGCCTCGCCGATGTCGGCTCTGAGGTTATAGAGTTTGGCCTTGGCGGCAGGATCCTTGGGCCTCGGTAGTAGTAGAACGTCTCGTGGGCGGGCTTCGCGTCCACATCGCCGGCGAGCTGGGGCCAGATGTTAGCACCGTCTATCTTGCGGTCGGCGGGCACTTTTCCGCCCGCCAGCGCGGCCAACGTGGGCAGGATGTCGAACATGCCGGTGATGGCGTCGCAGGCGGTGGCGGCGGGGATTTTTCCCGGCCACCAAGCGATGGTGGGAACACGCATGCCGCCTTCCCAAGTGCTGCTCTTGAAACCGCGCAAGGGTGCGTTCACGGCGGACCGTGTGCCACCGTTGTCGCTGGTGAAGATCACCATGGTGTGTTCTGCCAGACCTTGATCTCTAACTGCATCGAGGATCTTGCCAACACTCCAGTCAACCTCCTCGACCCAATCCGAATAGATACCGTGTGGTGACTTGTGCGCCCAGTTGTTCCCGGGATAGATGGGGAAATGCACGGCATTGTGCGCCAGATAGAGAAAGAAGGGTTGTTCCTTGTGGGCGGTGATATAGCTGACGGCCTCGGTGGTATATAACTCGACGAGTGATTGCTGGTCGTAGGGGAGGACGCGCTTGATCACGGTGCTGTTGCGCAACAACGGGAGGGGCGGTTGGCCCTTCCTGTTGTCCTTGGGCAGCGGTTTGCCGAGATTGCTTTTCACGCCGTCCCCGGCCGGCC
>JAPLUJ010000740.1 GCA_026397695.1 Verrucomicrobiota bacterium
TGACCGGATAACAATGCAAGTTGATTGCAGGCTTGCGCGGCAGCTTGCTCCAGCGCGGGGATGCCGGCGCGGGCTTGTTCGAGACTGCTGATGGCTTGACTGGCTTCGAGCGAGTCCGCAGCGCCGGATTGTTGCCGCCAGCTAGCGAGTTGGGCGGTTTGCTCGCGGGTTTTCACATTGCGGCGCAGCACTTCCAAGCGCGCCTCGGTAGCGCGCAGATTGGTGTAGACAATCGCGATTTCCGCAGCGAGGGCCGCTTGCACAGAGTGGTAATTTTCCTCTGCGGCACCGAGGTTGGCGGCGGCGGCGGCCACCACGCTGCGGCGCTTGCCAAACAGATCCACTTCCCACGAGGCATCGAGTCCGGCGGAATAGGCGCGGCTCGCATCGGTGCCTGCGGAGTCGATGTTGGTCGCACGGGTGCTGGCTGCAGCCGAAGCGTCGAGCGAGGGAAATAGCGACGCCTGCTCCGCCTTGTGGCGGGCCCGCGACTCCCGGACCCGCGCAGCGGCGGAAGCCAAGTCGGGACTGGCCTTGAGCGCTTCGGCAATCACCCGGATAAGCCCCGGATCGTCAAAGCGGTTCCACCATCGGGCAAGATCATGCGACGGCGCAGCAATCGGGAATCCGCCGGCGTTCTTCCAGGCTGCGGGTAATGCCAGAGTGGGTACTGCGGATGGGGCATTGAGGGAACAAGCGCCCAGGCCGAGCGGAATCAGACTTGAACAGAGCAGCAAGCGGGGATGTGACATTGTTAATTTCTAAAGGCATGCCAAGGGTTTCCGTGGATGAACGCAAGCCATCATGGCGTGGCTGCCTGGAATGAGCTGTCTCATACGCGGCAAAAACCCGCCGCCTTTCAATCTCCCCCCGTCATCCTGCCTTTGCCCCCGTCACGGGACAGCGGTCATCAGCAAGGGATTGTACGATCCGCAGTGCCCCAGTGAATTGGGCACGACCGCCGCCAAAAAACTGATTTTTCTCTGGCCCTCGCCGAGGGTAAATCTACTCTGCCGTCAAGGGATGCTCCATGGTGGAGCTAGCCTAGAACAACCTTGAAACCTTTCATCAGAGCTTTCGTCCCCGTCTGCGTGCCGTTCGCCCTTTTCGCCACTTCACGGCCAGTGACGGCCGACGAGGGCATGTGGATGCCGCAGCAGATTCCCGCCCTGGCGTCGAAACTGCAGGCGCTGGGCTTCACCGGCGACGCTGGCGCGTTCGCCGATCTAACGGGATACCCGATGGGTGCCATCGTCTCGCTGGGCGGTTGCAGCGCCTCGTTCGTTTCCGCCGACGGGTTGATCGTGACGAATCATCACTGTGTTCAGAGTTCCCTACAGTATAACTCGACGACCGCGCGCAACCTGATGGAGCAGGGATTCCTCGCGAAGACGCGCGCCGACGAACTGTGGAACGGCCCCGGCTCGCGCGTCTTCGTGACGATTTCTGTTAGGGATGTGACCGCTGATATCATGGGCAAGCTCGATCCTGAGCTGTCCGATCGCGCACGTTTCGACGCGGTCGAGAAGCGAGTGAAGGATCTGACGGCGGCTTGTGAGAAGGGCAGCCTGCGCTGTACTATCTCGAGCTTTTTTGAAGGAAAGAAGTGGTTCGAGATCAGTCAGCTGGAGATCCAGGATGTACGGCTCGTCTATGCCCCTGCTGCGGGAATCGGCAACTTCGGGGGCGAAGTCGATAACTGGCAGTGGCCGCGACACACGGGTGACTTCTCTTTCTACCGTGCCTATGTCTCGCCTGCTGGGAAGGCCGTTGTGTATTCCAAGGAGAACGTTCCCTACAAGCCCAAGCACTGGCTCCGGGTCTCGCCGAAGGGCACCAACCCCGGCGACCTCGTCTTCGTGGCGGGCTATCCGGGCCGCACGGCGCGCCTGTCCAACTATGCCGAGGTGAAGCAGACCGTCGAATGGAGCCTGCCCCGGATCGTGAAGCGCAACACGGACCAGATCGCCCTCCTCGAAAAATTGGCCAAGGAGGATCAGGAGACGGCCATTCGCATCGCGACGCGCCTGCGCGGCCTGCACAACTCGCTCACGAAGACGAAGGGCGTCATCGAGGGCATGAACAAGGGCGGCCTTCTCGCCGTGCGTGAGGCGCACGAAAAATCGCTGCTCGCGTGGATCGACGCGGACCCCAAGCGCAAGGCCGACTACGGCGACGTCCTGCCCGCCCTTAACGCCCTCGTCGCGGACCGTGCCCGGACGCGCGAGCGCGACGCTCTCCTGACCGAGGTCTGCAGCGGTAGCGGCTCGGTCATGGGCTCCGCGCAGACGATCTATCGGTTTTCGTGCGAGCGAGCGAAGAACGACATGGATCGTGATCCGGAGTTTCAGGAGCGAAACTGGAGCCGTATACGCGAAGCGCAGGACCGGCTCCAGCGCAGCCTTGACGTCACGGCCGACCGCGTGCTCATGAGGTATTCGCTCGCTGCGGTGGCGAAGCTCCCGGCTTCCCAGCGCATCGACGTCCTTGACCATGAGATCGGTCTTGCCGCGGGAATGAGCGAGGCCGATGCCGGCAAAGCGATCGACGCCTACCTCGGGAAACTCCTGGCCGGCACACAGCTCTATCAGAAAGATATCCGTCTCGCGTGCCTCGACAAATCCACAGCCGAACTCCTCGCCGCGAACGACACTGTCATCAAACTAACCGCCGTCCTCTATCCGCTAACGGAAGCCATACGCGCAAAAGCGAAGGAGCGCTCCGGCACCACCTATCGCCTCGGGCCCCGCTACGCCGAGGCGCTTCTCGCCCAGAGTGGGGGCGCCGTCTCCCCCGACGCGAATGGCACGCTGCGTGTCGCATACGGCCAGTTCATGGGCGTCCCGGCCCGCGACGGCCTGCTCTATCTGCCGCAGACCGAGAAGACAAGCGATGCCCGCCCTTTCAACACGCCCCAGGCTGTACTCGCCGCGATCAAGGCCCTGCGCGCCGGCAAGATGACCCCGTATCTCGACCCGAAGCTCAACGACGTGCCAGTGAACTTCCTTTCCACGGTTGATACCACGGGTGGCAACTCTGGTTCGGCCACACTTAACTGCAAGGGCGAACTCGTCGGGCTCCTCTTCGACGGCACCTACGACACTGTGGCGTCCGACTACCGGTTCGACCCGTTGCGGACGCGTTCGATCCACGTCGACACGCGCTATATGCTTTGGACGATGGCCGAGGTGGACGGCGCCACGAACCTCCTCAACGAGATCATAGGCCTGCACAGGCCGGCGGACACACCGTAACCCACGCCCTAGAGTCATGAATATGGCAACTCGACTTTCCCATGCTCAACAGTGGGGAGTTCTGCGGCTCAGGATTCGTCGGAATGAAGTCCCAAGCGTGTCTTGAGCCGGGAGAGTTTTAGTGCCGCATCGGCCCACTGGTCAACCAGTTTGCGGAAGCGCTTGAAATTCGCCACCTCCACCCGGACCGCCGCGAGGTTCTCCCGCCGCAGGTATTCTGTCCGGCTCTTCATCTGGTGGGTGTAGCTGATTTGGTAAAATGGAGTCTTGCGCTCCTGCGGATTGCGGTATTGGCGGCTGATCGAACCGGGACGCATTGGCCCGAGCTGGTCCAGAGCGTGTTTGATCCGGCTGATGCGATCCTCGATTTGTTTCACTTGTTTTGATATTGTGGTTGCCATGGTGGTGGGGTTGGTGTTCATTCGGGTAGCATA
>JAPLUJ010000188.1:0-3779 GCA_026397695.1 Verrucomicrobiota bacterium
TCGGCGCGCTCCCGCATGCCGAGCAGCCCGAGACGGTCGTTATTTTTCACGCGATTCGTCGCGGCCACATCCAAACCTCGCCCATTGTCCATGATGTCCATGCGGATGATGCTCTCGGAGCAGCGGATGCCCACCTCCACTCGGCTCGCCTTGGCATGGCGGGCGACGTTGTTGAGCGCCTCCTGCGCGATGCGATAGAGCACGGTACACGCCTTGGCCGACGCTTCTTCGATTCCGGCGGATGCCTTGAGGCTGACACGGATGCCGGAGTCTTCCATGAAATCCTTCATGAACGTTTGGAGTGCGGGAATCAGCCCCAGATCATCGAGCATGGTCGGCCGCAGTTCGCGTGCGAAGCGATGCACGATGTCCACCGATTTTTCCATCAGGCGGCAAGTGCGGGTGATTTTGCGTTGGAAAGCCTTGGGGTTTTTGTCGGCAACGTGGGCCAGTCCTGCCAGATGCACATTGACGCCCACCAGGGTTTGGGCGATAACATCGTGCAGTTCGCGGCTGATGCGTTTGCGTTCCTCTTCCTGGGTGTGCAGAATCTTATGGGACAGAACCCGCAACTGCTGCTGCTGGAGGTGCGATTGTTCGAGCAGGCGCTCTTGCTTTTGTTTGGACTTCTTGAGTTCCATCTCGGCCTGTCGCCGCCGGATGATTTCCTCTTTGAGTTTGAGGTTCGAGGACGTCAACCGATAAAGGCGGCGGTGGGCGGCTTCGGCCTGTTTGCGCCCGGTGATGTCGCGGATGTTGCACTGCTTGCTGGGCATGGCGCGTGGGGGTCAGGTGATCGGCGGTGCAGGGGGTAGCCGGGCAGGCGCGATGTGACGGTTTCGCTCCTGCCGCAACCCCTGTAGCCGTCACCACGTTGGCGCATGGTCAGCCATTGGGCAATCCAAAATCCAGATGCAGCTTTCAGGCCGGTCAAATCCTGCCCAGTAACAACAGCACGACCAGAATGACCAGAATCAATCCCAGTCCGCCGCTCGGGGCGTACCCCCAGCTCCGGCTGTGTGGCCAGGCCGGCAGTGCGCCGACCAGCACCAGGATAAGCACAATCAATAATATGGTTCCAATTGACATGGTAATGTTTTCGATATGCGGCCAACTCACCGCCAGCGCACCTGCGCTGAACAAGGTCCCGTTTTGGATAAGTCGCCCGCGTTGTGGGACAATCCAAGGTAACTCATCGCCGCACGGACGCCATGGGGTGAAACCCTGCCTTTGCGGCGCGCGCGATTCATCAACGCCGACGGGCATGCGAGCGGATGAGGCCACCCGGGGCATGTGTGCCAGCGATAGGGCGAGAAAACTGGAATTCACTGCTCTTCAAGGACCAAAGGTCCGATGCATAACTGCTAACAACCTGTTAAGTTGACACGCATGCGCCCCGGGGACATCCAGAGCTGCGGCATGAAAGTAGGGAAACTCCCCATAGTTTCCGGTGGATTGCGCGGATATTTTGGAATTGCAATTAGCGAGACGTTCATCCCGGTGACGGATGAGTCTCACATACAGAGGAACCTAATTATGCTCAAAAACATCAATGACATTTACGGCACACGGGTGGCCGCCACGGACGGCAACATCGGCCATGTGCGGGACTTTTACTTCGATGATCAAAAATGGATCATTCGCTATATGATCGTGGACACCGGGAATTGGCTGCCAGGGCGGCAGGTGCTGCTTTCCCCCCATGCGTTCGACGGCTTCGGCCCGGATGGAGACGCGATCTCCGTGCGCCTGACGAAGGATCAGATCGAAAACAGCCCGTCGATCGAATCACACCGCCCGGTAACCCGACAGTATGAGCACGATTACTTTCATTACTACAGTTGGCCTCCCTATTGGGACAACGGTAGCATGTGGGGAGTCGGCGAAATCCCGGTTTTGCTACCACCGCCGGTTCTGGAAAATCTCCGGGGAAAAGGTCCCGATCCCCGGGACGACATCCATTTGCGAAGCACGCAATCGGTCACCGGATATGACATAGCGGCGGCCGACGGATCGCTTGGCTCGGTCGCTGGTTTTCTGGTCGATCACATAAGCTGGGCAATCTTGAACCTGGTGGTCGAAACCGGCCACTGGTATTCCGGCAAGCGGATCCTGATTTCAACATCGGCGGTCCAGAAAATCAGTTACGCCGAGGCGAAAGTTATGGTGAAACTCACCCGTGCGGACCTCCAACGAACCCACGAGGACGAGGTTGCCACGGTGGCGGCTTCCTGCCCGCCATCCCCCCATCGGGATCGCGTCATGCCAGACGTCACGCCTGCGAATAGGTAATGGTGCGGTGACAATAGATGGTTACAATACCGTCCCGCCGTTTTTGGACACGGTGAACGTCCTGGTGAACACTTGAGTCAGATCAGATCTCAATCCTTTCAGACGAATGTGCCCACGATGAGCGGGTCCGCGGCGTGTCACCGTTGCCACGGATTGCACTCTTGCAGATGAAATCGCGGCATGTGGTGGTTGTGACGGCCCTCGTCGAATTCTGGAATCTCGTTGGGAAGATTGATGAGGACTTTCGAATCACCCCAATCGACGCACGTGATCCATTGTGGTGCAACCAGGACCTTTTTCCCCGGCCACCATGTCTGCGTGTTGATGATGAAGAAACGAATCGTCCACGTTTCATCATCAATGATCAAATCATCGACGTTGCCGATTTCGCCGTTTCCGTCATGGATATGACAACTCCAGATGTCAGCGGTGATGTGCAAATGTAGTTCATCTGGGGTGGTCGTTCCTTGGGTGGATTTCCGCCGGTTTTCCCGCTCACACCCCCGTTCGGTATCAGTCCCCCACAGGGGTGATCCGCTCCAATACGCCGGCCATCCATAATACCCGTAGTAGGCCTCTTCGAATTGACGTGAAACGGGCATATCAATGTTCAGCAACGGACTGTTTTCGATCTGCTCTTGAGTTAAGCCGATGGCAATGGGACGCGCGTCCTGAATCGCGCGGGCCAGTGCATTCGGGGAGATCAAAACCTGCCTGCCTTTGAGCCAATCCCCGGTGTCGGCGACCAGATAACGGATCGCCCAATCCAGGTCATCAAAGTAAAATTCCCGGACAGCCCCTATTTCCCCGTCGAGGCCGTCCAGTTGGCAACCCCTGAGTGTTTTGAATTTATTGATCATCATGTTCCCTTTCCCCTTGTCATAATTCACACCATAACGAATGCTCCCCGAATCGCCAATGGGGTGTAGCCCTACCGGCATGCATGCAACCATGACATCAACCACCTTGATTATGGCGCAGTTGTTGGCGCAGGCGCTCGACTTCAAGCAACAGATTCGCAATTAATTTCAGGCTGCTGTCATTCAACTGGTGGGCGTGACGCAGGTATTCGATGCGGCGGAGTTGGTGCAGGTTGTCGGTGTCGAATTCCAACGCTTCGGTGGCTGGTGAGATGACGCCCAATTCATGATAATGCAGCACGGTTTGGGTATCCACGCCGGCCAACTCTGCCATGAGTTCGAGAGAGTAAACGGCTTCGCTGTCCGGATCGTAAATGTTACGATCCCCATGATGTCGGGATGGGTCTGATTTCATGCGGGACGCGGGCGAAAGGTGGATATGTCACGGAGTTTTTCCCAGAGAGCGCGTTCTTCCTCGCGCGGGTGGGTGGGAATTTGGATATTGAGAACCACATGGAAATCACCGCGTTCGCCACTCTTGCCCTTTGGCAGACCCCGGCCGCGCACGCGAAGCTGCTGGCCGTTTTCCGCGGCCGCCGGGATGCGAAGTTTGATCGGCCCGTCGAG
>JAPLUJ010000188.1:3816-6939 GCA_026397695.1 Verrucomicrobiota bacterium
CTTCCCACGGCGCGATGTTCAGCTCACGGAACAGATCGGATTCGCGGGTTGTGAAATCCGGATGCGCGGCGTGGCGGACCCGCAGGTAAAGATCGCCGGCGGGGGCGCCGGCGTGACCCGTTTCGCCATGGCCGGGGACGCGGATTTGCCGGCCGTTGGTGATGCCTGGCGGGATGCGAACTTGGAACGAGCGGGTATCGGTATTGCCGGTCTGTCGGTTCACCGTTTGCATGGAGATGGAGCGTATGGCGCCGTGCATTGCTTCCTCCAGGGTGACGAGGATATCACCTTCGATGTCATTGCCGCGTCTGGGCCGGGTGCGGTTTGGTGGCTCTGCCTGGAATTCACCGGGAAATCCATAACGGTTCCCACCGCTGAAATACTGTTCGAAAAAATCACTGAAGCCGGTGCCACCGAAATGAAACTCCTCGCCACCGTCCCCCGTGCCATGCGGAGGGGGGTGGGCGTGGCCGTCATTTTGCCAATCGGTGCCGAGGCGATCATATTTCCTGCGCTTCTCCGGATCGCCCAGCACCTCATTCGCCTCATTGATTTCCTTGAATTTCGCCTCGGCCGAACCTTTATCCTTCGCCACGTCCGGGTGATATTTCCGCGCGAGTTTGCGGAACGCCTTTTTGATATCGGCGTCACTCGCATCACGGGCAATACCGAGCGTGCTATAGTAATCTTTGAACTCTACCATGATTTATTTCATTTCGAAAGCGGCGTCCGCGCGCATCATGTGATTGTAAAACCGGCGTCACCGCGATCCGCGCTGATTACAACATGTGGATCTTGCGCCAACAGAGTCGTCTCCGCCATGGGGTGAAACCCTACTGCGTTGCCATGGCGGTGGCGTCAATCCAGTTGCGACCAGTGGCCGGTGACGTGGGGGGGCGAGTGGCGGAGTTCGAGCGCCGTGGATACATCGCAGTAGGGGCACTCAAATGGGCAACCTGCTGGTTGCTGCGAGCGGACCGAGATTTTCAGACGGCCGCAGGTTTTCACTCGCGTCCACCGGACAGTCAATGATCGTAAGCTGGTTTGATCTTAAAGCGGCGCGTAGCGCGGGCACCAGTTCATCCGCTGATTCGATGCGAATACCGTTCGCTCCGAAGCTTTCCGCATATTTCATGAGATCCGGATTGTTGAAGTCCACGAAGGCGGGTCGTTGGAACTGTTGTATTTGCTTCCAGCGAATCAAGCCATAGCTGCGGTCGTTGAACACGAGCACCACGAACGGCGATTTCAGCCGCGCGGCGGTTTCCAATTCCTGCGAATTCATGAGAAAGCCGCCGTCACCCGTGACCGCCACCACGCGGCGATTCGGGTGCGGACCGCACTCACCTCCAACGTTCTCGGCATGACGATCGCCGCCGCCGGTTGGCTGCACCCGGTGGCTGCGGCCGTGCTCATGCTCATTTCCAGTGCCACCCAACCAGTGAGCGCAGAATTCAACTCAAAGCCACCCATGAACCACATGAACCAACTGCCGGAAACCGCCAGGGAAATTGCCCGTCAAGCCACTGATGAAGCCGAGGACTCGCTGGCGACCTCCAAGGATTATGTGCGTCAAAATCCAGTGCTCGTTGTCGCAGGAGCCATCGCCTTCGGTGCGGCCATCGGTTGCTTGCTGATGATGGCACGGCGACAGCCTACGTTCCGTGAACGGTATGTGGATGAGCCGTTGGACTCCGCGCGCGATGCCATCCTCGCCGCACTCGCACCCGTCGCGCAACGTCTTCATGAGGGATTTGATTCGGCGCGCGATGGCGCGGGAAAAGCCATGGATCGAGTGCCTCACTTTAACCCGGGACGCGCCGTTGACTCCTTGTCCGGACAAATCGGTCGCTTCGGCAGCAACCTCAAATTCTGGTAAGCCATGACTGGAACACCTAACAAACAAGAACCGCCGCTGTCCATGGAGGAGGGGATCAATGTTTTGTTGTGCAACGCGCGGCAAGCCGTCCGCCACCGTTATCAGCGGTGCCAGAATCAAATTCGGAAGTCTCCGACGACAGCGGTGCTCGGTGCGGTCGCCGCCGGCTATCTTTTGCAGCGGCTGCCGGTGCGTGCAATCCTTGTCACGCAGGTCTGCGTGCTTTCGGCGCTGGCGCCACCTGCGCTGTTCCTTTTCGGGGCGGCGAAGCTTTACGAGTTTTTGCAATGGCGGGAGTTGGCCGGTCGGAAATGAAGTTCAGGGGTTCAAAGCAAGGTGGTCGCCAGATTGATGCTGAATGCCAGGATCACGGTGTTGTACACGAAGGACAACAGGCTGTGAACCAGGACCATCCGGCGAATCGGACGCGAGGTGACCTGCACATCGGAGACCTGGAAGGTCATTCCGATGACGAATGAGAAATAGGCGAAATCCAGGAAATCGGGTTCCTTCTCCTGCGGGAAATCAAGACCCTGCGCGAACTGGGAGTTGGCAGCACCCGCGTCCACGGAGAAAAACAGGTGAGTGTAGTGCACTGCCAACAGCGTGTGCACGAGAAACCATGAAGCAGCCACCGTCGCCGCGGCGAGTGCAACATGACCGATCACCTGGTTGCCCGTCAACGCCTTGGCCTCCGCTAACAAAATGCCCGCTCCGAACAGGCTGGCCAGTGCGGCGACGATCATGCAACAGGCGATGGCCGCACGGTTGGCATCTTGCAACTTCGCCTCGCGGACCCGGGCTCTGGCCCCGTGGATCAGCATTCCTCCCCACGCCAAAAACAGACTGGTGAGCGCGAAGGCGTCCCATGAGATGATCAGGCTGACCGGCAAACTGAATATCCTGGCGGTTCCCGCGAATGTACAGATTCCGACCACCAGCGCCGTCACCAGATGGTGGTGGGCCTCCGCCTCGATGACATTCCGCAGCGTGCGGGCGGGCCATGAGTCTGACTGCTTCATGGCTGGGAGGAAATCAGATTCACAGCCACTCCCACAAGCACGAATTTGCAATAAGCAGAACGCGCGTTCAGGGTTCGGGTTTCACCCCATTGAGAATGGAGGCGTGTCAATTGTAATTTCCCGTCCCGTACAAGCAAACAGGCTTCGCACAGAAACAGAAAATGTATTTGGCAAAATGATGACGAGGCAAAATGATGAGAAACGGGACTTGAGCTTCCATTC
>JAPLUJ010000589.1 GCA_026397695.1 Verrucomicrobiota bacterium
GCGCGTTCCATGCGCCGGAAATACGCATGTAGACCGATGGTAAAATCATGATGAGGTAAAACCATGGATTTTGACATAAGGAGGCACCACATTCCTGTGGTGCGTGAGGCGGAGGGGAACATGGTCAGAGCCCTGATCATGATACACAATTTTATGCATTTCCGGTCCCCCTCTGGGTCGCGGCGCGACTGGGTGAGGGTAGCCGTGGGTTTCAACCCACGGACTGCGCCATCCAGCATGAAACCTGCGTCGCGGAGCGACGCCTGAAACCGGGCATGACCCGTCGCCGCCCAACCACATCAAGCGTCGCTCCGCGACGCAATCCATCTATCATCTGCCAAACCGTGGGTTGAAACCCACGGCTACCATCAAGGGTCGCTCCGCGACCCGTCCGTTCCTCCGACCTCAGGCCCCACCCTCCCATCTTCAATCAAAAATCAAAAATCAAAAATCTCTCCTCTTCCTCTTTCTAACATATTGACCATTGATCAGACAAATAATCAGGAATCCAGTTGCGCTTGCGTGTCTTGCGCCGGACCGCGAGTCTCCAGACTCGCCGCCAATGATCCGCCGCCTTCAAGCGCGCTGTCTGTGTTCAGCTCGATGCATTCACTCTTCATGGGCCGGGCGGTTCGGAGACCGCCCCTCCGTGGCAAACTCCCACACCCGCCATCTGCCATGCGTTGTCAGGACGCGCCCTTTCGCGATCACGCGCGTTCCATACACCGGCAAGCCAGCGACGCTCAGGATTCAAAATAAGAAGACAGCGTGCCCCATTCGGGGTTGGAAATGGCAGTGATTCCGTGGGTGGATTGGTACCAGCCATTGATCAAATAATCCGGCGGCTGGGTGACGGCTTGGATGAGGCGCTCATCCGATCAACTGGCATTGACATGCTCCCGGTTACGGCAGGGTTTTGATCATGGCCGGCGTGCCGTCGGGCGAAAGATTGCCGGCCATGTCGTAAGCCTTCACCGAGTAGATATAGGAAGTATTCGGCTGGACGGCGTTGTCCATCCAACTGTTGAAGGCCGCCGCCACGTCGGCAATCTGCACGCCATCACGGTACACCTTGTAACCATTGACGGCATGATTTTCTGTGGCCGGTGCCCAGGACAAGGTCACCTTGGTGGCGTGCAGGGCCTGTCCGGTCACCGCCACCGCCGCCGGCGCAACGGTGTCTGCCGCCAGACCGGCCACTGCCGGCACCGATGCCGGGAAGGCGCCTTTCTTTCCGGCCTGCACCGCCCGCACCGCATAGTGCTAGGTGCGGGTCAGTCCGGTCTTCACCGTTGGATCATAGTAGTGGTTGGTGCTAACGGTGGCCACATAGCTTCCGGTGCCCGGCGTGAAATTGCCGTCAGGGCTGCGGAACACTTCGAAGCAGGCGGCCCCCGGTTGGTCGGTCCAGGCCACCAGGCAGCCGGTTGCGTCAAAGGTGGCGGTTATTCCGGCGACCGGTGGCGGCGGGGTCCCGCAGATCAGGCGGAAGGTCTTGAAGCCGAACGGCGGAATGGTGAAAGCGATGCCGGTGCCGTCGAGCGCGACGGGTGTCCGGTTGTTTTCCACCAGGTCGGTCTGCATCACAGCGGTCGGCGCGAACCATTCCAGATCGGCCTTGACGGCGGTGGCCTGGCCCATGATCTCGTTGAAACGGAGGATGATTCCCTCGCCATTGGCTTCCGCTAGTTTTGCAGCGGTTAGCACCACGTTGTTGTGGCTGACACCGATGAATTGTCCCTTGGCGGCATTGAATCCCTGACCCGGCTGTGCCGCAGCAATCACCGAAGCTCTGAAGGGGCTGGCGGTTTCAGCTCCGAAGGTCTGCGCATTGCCCGCCTGCCAGGTGCCACCGGCATGCCCCCGCAGCGAATATTGGAAGATCGCGCGCC
>JAPLUJ010000370.1 GCA_026397695.1 Verrucomicrobiota bacterium
CGTGCGGGAGGTCCAACCGGTGCTCGACAAGTATTGCGTGGGCTGCCACGACGGTGCCTCGGGCGCGAAGTCCGCGAAGCCCGACCTGCGCCGTGACCAGGGCGGATTCGTGGTCTATCGAGCCAGCGATCTCGACGGTAAGTTCATGCCTAACAGTCGGGAGGATCTTCTCGGCAAATTCGGCGCGGTGTTTGATCCGAGTTATGTGGCGCTGCGGGCGTTCGTGCGCGTGGGCGGACTCGAGAGCGATCTGCACCTGCTGCCACCCAGGGAGTTCGGAGCCGACACCAGCGAGCTTGTTAGAATGCTGGTCAAGGGCCATCACAACGTGAAACTGGATGCCGAGGCATGGGACCGCATCTTCACCTGGATCGATCTCAACGCGCCTTGTCACGGCACTTGGGGCGAGACCACCAAAATTCCCGGCGACCAATGCCAGCGGCGTCTCGAACTGCGCAAACTCTATGGCGGCATCGTGGAGAACGACGAAGAGTTGCCCGCAAACGAAATGCCACCGCCAACGCCGGTGATGCCTGAAGCGGAGGAATCCACCACCATTGCGCCGCCGGCCATCGCCGGTTGGCCATTCGATGCCGCCGCAGCAAAGTCCCTGCAGGCCGCGTCAGGGCCTCTAACACGCACCTTGGATCTGGGCGACGGCGTCACGCTGGATCTGGTCCGCATTCCGCCGGGCTCCTTCATCATGGGCGATCCCCATGGCACACCGGATGAGCGCCCGCTTGTCACAGCCCGGATAGACAAGTCCTTCTGGATGGGCAAATGCGAGGTATCTAACGAGCAATTCGCGAAATTCAACCCGGCCCATGATAGCCGCTTCGAGCACCGGAGTTCATGGTGGTTCGATGAGGAATACACCGGTTGGCCGCTCAAGCAGCCACAGCAGCCCGTCGTGCGCGTGTCATGGGAGGAGACGATGGAGTTCTGCCGCTGGTTGTCTAACAAAACAGGCGCAAAGGTCACCCTGCCCACCGAGGCGCAATGGGAATGGGCCTGCCGAGCAGGGACTTCTCAGCCTTCGGCAACATGGGCGACGCCAGCCTGCGCAAACTCGCCGACGAAGGTTGGCGGCCGAAATCTCCCGACCTGATCCCTAAGGATAACCGCTCTAACGACGGCGCGCTGGTGACCTGTGCCATAGGTCGGTATGCGCCTAACGTCTGGGGTTTGTATGATATGCACGGCAACGCCGCCGAGTGGACCCGCTCTAACTATCATCCCTATCCCTACCGCGCCGACGACGGCCGCGAGTCTAACGTAACCGGCGCTAACAAGACAATCCGCGGCGGCTCTTGGCGTGACCGTCCGGCCCATTGCCGCAGTGCCAGCCGCTGGGCCTACGCCCCGTGGCAGAAGGTTTTCAACGTCGGCTTCCGCGTGATCATCGAAGCCGATACCTGACACCCCCTGCGGAGTTCATGGCTCACGGGGCATCGACCTGCACGATGCTTTCGATCTCCGCAGGAGTGAACTCCAAGCCCTTGAGCCGGAACATTGGCCGGTTCGCATTATTCCGCTTCGGATCGGACACCAGTTCGAGAATCCCGGTAAGTGGCTTGGCATGCGAGTTGGTAACGGGACCAGGTTTATGGTTGTGCCGCTGGCATCTTCTCCAGATCGAGAACAAATAGGCCGTGACCGACGCCCGCAGCCTCGCTCGCTTTGGCCATCTGGAATGCGATGAAGCGGCCGTCGTCGCTCACGACCGGGTTGGACGCCTTGTAACCGGGAGAGTCACTGAACTTCGTGAGCCGCTCGGTGGTGCCGCTGCCGTCGAGTTTGAGCTTCCACAAGTCCACGTGCCCGGAACCTTTAAGGTTCTGCTTGTCGCATTCGACCAGCGTGTGTTCGCCGTTCGGGAAAATGCCTTCGGGCTCGTCGTATTGGCCGGGTGCGTTAGAGTAGTTGGTGACCTTGTGGGTGACCAGGTCGATCCCGGCGACGTCCGTGCCTTGATGGCCATACGCGCTGAATGTCAGTTCCCGCTCTTCGGGGGGACGGTAGTTCTGCGTTTCCAACGTGCATTTGAACGGCAGGTCACGGCTGTCCACGATGAGCCGCTGGTTTGCCAAGCGGGGCTTGCCATCCTCGTAAATGAGATCCGCTTCCTGCATGCGCGAACTCCCGGCGGGCATCTCGTCAGGATACTCGGCCGCGACGTGCGTCCAGGCCACGCGCATGCGCTTGCGGGAAACGGCCGGGCCTTCGGAGCATTTGGTGCCCAGTGGCACGGCGGGTTTCGTGCCGCTCTTGTCGAGCACGTATAGCCAGCACTGCTCGCGCGCCTTGCCGGGTTTTTGCGGATCAAACTGCTCCGGACCGGAAAGGAGGATATCGCCGTTAGTCAGATAGAGCGCTCGCGTGTAACCGTGGTGCGCGTAATGCGCGGTGCGGTTGCGGATGGTCATGCGTGCGAGGTCAAGCTCCATGGCGTCGCCGAAGGTCTTCGACAGAAAGAGAATCCGCGATCCGTCGTGTGACCAATCGGCCCGCTCGCCGAACCATGTCACCTGGCGGATGTGTGGTGGCAGATGGTCGGCGGGACTGCCACCGGGAACAGGCTCGGCGGCTGTTAGGGTGGCGACGAAACCCAGTGTCAGCCAGGCGGCGGGGATTTGATATTGTGGATTCATGGGGCTTGTTTCAATGATTTACTGCGGACAGTGGCACCTCTTCGTCGATGAGCATACCCATCCATGCCACCACGCCAAGAAATCTTATTGGCGAACCTTAACGATGCCAACCGGCCCTGCCGCGTGAAAACAAAATGACCATGCCTAACGGATTTCATACGATGTCTTCCTCAGCCATTTCTCCAAGGACAAGGCGGCCGCCTTGTCGGAGCACTCTCCACACGAGCTTGGCGGAAGAAACTCCCGCCTCGCTCGCGCTGGAAGAAACTTACCACACTTTCATTATACAATACAAGCGGCGGTCTATGACCGTAGCAAAAATTAGCGACGCTCACAGAGCGCCGCTTCAGGAACGCAGGCTTTGATCGTATGATCTGGGATTTCAAACCAAGCGGCACATGAAGAACCAACTGATTCCCATCGAACGGGTCGAAAAGCTCATCCTGCTGCTGCGGGGAGAGAAGGTTCTGCTGGGACAACAACTGGCGGAACTCTACGATGTGCCGGTGAAGGTTTTGATCCAAGCTGTGAAACGCAATCGCAGCCGTTTCCCAGAGGACTTCATGTTCCAGCTTTCCCGCGAAGAGTTCGACCACTTGAAGTCACAATTTGTGACTTCAAGTGGGGGCGGTCTGCGGCGGGCTTTGCCTTACGCCTTCACCGAGCAGGGCGTGGCCATGCTCTCCAGCGTGCTACGGAGCGAACGCGCCGTGCAGGTCAATGTGGCCATCATGCGGGCCTTCGTGGGACTGCGCCGCTTGCTGGCCACCAACGAAGCATTGGCTGCCAAACTCGCCGAACTGGAATGCCATCTTGAAGGCCACGACCACGCCATCAAATCGCTCTTCGATGCCATCCGCCAACTCGCGGCCCCACCCGCTGCAAAACCTCCACGAGAAATCGGCTTCCACGTCAAAGATGCCAACCGGCCCTACCGCGTGAAAAAGAAATGACCCTGCCCATATTTTGAAACCCTCCCCATGAACGACCAGACATCACTGCTTCAGCCCGAGCAAATCATCGAGAACCATGAGTGCTTATGATGGCAAGACAAGAACCCCGTTCATGACCTTCATGTTCTTGATCGGGTCCATGGTGGCTCTCGCCAACGCGCAATTCACCCGCCAACAACAACCCGCAAAAGAACTCCTGGTGGATCTGGGTGGCGGGGTGAATATGTGTCTGGTCTGGATTCCCGCCGGTGCGTTCAAGATGGGCGACGCGAAGGGCCCGGGTTATGAGCAGCCCGTTCATCAAGTGAACATCACCAAACATTTCTATCTGGGCAAGTACGAGGTGACGCAGGAACAGTGGCAAGCAGTCATGGGGAACAACCCGAGCTACTTCAAGAGTCCAACCAACCCCGTCGAAAACGTCAGTTGGATAGATTGCCAGAGGTTCGCGCGACGGATCAATGAGAAGTTTGCCATTGCGGGAGAAAAGTATGCGCTGCCGACCGAGGCCCAATGGGAATACGCCTGTCGTGCGGCAAGCGGCACGCGGTTTTTCTTCGGCGATGATGAAAAGGCCCTCGGCGATTACGCTTGGTATGATGACAACTCCGGCAATAAAACTCACCCGGTGGGGCGGAAACGGCCGAACGCATGGGGTTTGTATGATATGCTCGACAATCTGGGCTTCCGGATCGCCCGGATCCCGGCGGAATAGCGCAAGGGATTGGTCCCGGCACATGATGCCGCGGAAACAGGCTGTCCCGTCATTTTCTAACGTCAGGCCTGTCCGCCGTTAGATCCCGCAGTCCCCTATCCTTTGCGGATTCGCGTATTTTCGGATCCACTGAATATTTTTCCCAGTTATCAAGATAAACACAGATGCAATCAATCCATGTGCAGAGAATGCGCCACTCGGTGTCACTGAGCTTTGCCTCGTAATGGTTCTTTGTCAGCAGACCAATAAGCGGACTGACACGCGAGCCCCAGGTTCCCGGAGGTTTCAAGTAGTCGAAAATACTGGCAATCTTCACATACTTCAAGAGCGTCCAGTATGCACCATAACTGTAGGTCCGGTTGAATTCATAGGGGTCATCCATGCGGTACCGATTCGTGACAAAAGACTCGGGGCCATCACTTGGCGCGCGCAGGTCGAACGCCTGTTTCTTCGTGCCGTCGTGACACTTGATATCAACTGGGTTGGTGCCCAGAACCGCATGGTATATTCCCAGCGGGTAAACAGGATCGTTCCGTCATCCATTACCGAGGGGTCCCATTCACCATCCTTGGAGATTGTTATCGGGCGCAGATCACCGCCTCTTGCTTGAGCCAGTCCGCCTGGATGGTCTGAACCGCCAGTTCTCCGCTGCAAGCCACGCCACCAAGCAGCCATAGCATCGCCATTGCCAGCAGGCTTCCCCAGCACAGCGTTGACAGAAAACATTTCCCGAGTCTGACGCCCGCCAAAAAGAAATTGTCCTCGTTCATATGCCGTATCATTCAGTTATCTCCACCATGGAAACACCATGGATCGGAGAGTAAATCACGCCGCCGGGAACACAACAGAAAAAACCGCACCCCCCGGAAGTTTCTGTGCTAGAGACGCCTGCCGCGTTTGCGGATGATGGATCGGTTGGTGGGTGGTGGCTTGCTTCTTATATGCTAACAACAGAAATGAATTTGAACAGGAGGAAACAGAGAGAACGGAGAATCAACCATTTGGAAATAATAACCCAAAAGAAAGCTGGCTACGGGCAGCCGACGCAACCATGCTGCGTGTCATTAAATCCGCAGTCAATCAGGTTGTGCTCACCTCGGTCCCGGGACTTGCCTTGGTTCTCAAGGTCAAGATCCCGGACGCACCCGGCTGGGGCGTGAAAATCAACCCGACATGGATTGAAAAAGCGTCCTATCAGAAATGCGAACGTCCTGCAAAATCGTGAATCACTCACCATTTGAGACCTTATGAACACACAAACCACCCGCCGTGATTTTCTATCCACCACCACCGCGCTTGCCGGAGGCTCCATGTTACTTGCCAGCGCAGGTTCAGCGCGCGGGCAAAGCCCGCAGCCGTCCGCAACTGCGGCCCGCCACCCCACGCTCGCTCAAGTGGACGTGCTGGTTGTCGGCGGCGGACCGGCCGGAATCGGGGCCGCCCTGGGCGCGGCGCACAAAGGCGCAAAGACGCTCCTGATAGAGAACCATTCGTTTTTCGGCGGTGTTGCAGCCTGGTCCATGGGCATGCAAATCAACCAAATGCGTCCCGCCGCCAAAGCACGCTCCCGGATCCACGAATTGCTGATAGATAAACTGAAGATATATGGTGATCAGGCGATCCGGCTCGGCCGGCATGAGATTTGGTGCAACGTCGAATATCTGAAAGTGGCGGTGCTCGATGCTCTGGACGATGCCGGTTGCCGGTGTATGGTCCACCTGCGGGCTGCGGATGCCATCGTCGAGAACAACCGCGTGACGGGTGTCGTGGTCGCCACCAAGCGGGGTCTGATGACGATCCTGGCCAAGACCGTGGTGGATTGCACGGGTGACGCCGATGTGGCCTATTACGCCGGTGCCGCGACGCTGATAGAGGCGGAGGCCTTGATGCCCATGACCCTCGGTTGGACCCTCACTAACATCGACCCTGCCAAAGTGCGTCCTGCCGACATCGGCAAGGCCATGCACCAGGCTCGTGGCAAGTATCCCTTGATCCCGTCGGGCTTCATTGAAGTGAAGCAAGTGGCCAACAGCACGAGTTGGTGGATCAACCATGCGGGCACGGCGGACCTCGGGCGGATCGATCCCACCGACGTGGAGCAGCGCACCCGCGCGGAGTGTTTCAGCCGCCGCCAGGCACTGCAAATGATCCAGGCGTTGCGCGACTCCGACAACCCGGCGCTCCGGCAGTTAGAATGGAGCGGCGCGGGACCACAGGTCAGTGTGCGTTAAAGCCGCCGCGTCAAGGGCGTGTATGTGCTCACCGAAGAGGATGCCATGACCGGGCGGACCTTTGATGATGTTATCGCGTGGCGCAGCGGGTTCCTGGATCTGGGTGGACAAAAGGGCGGCAAGTATGTCAAAATGCAAATCCACGACGTGCCATACCGCGCCCTCATGCCGGAAAAACTCGATGGCCTGCTAACAGCCGGGCGCTGCATCTCGGCCACGCATGCCGCCGCCGCCGCCGGCAAGAGCATGGGCAACTGCATGGCGACCGGCCACGCGGCCGGCGTGGCGGCCAGCCTCGCCACAAAGCAGGAAATCCAGCCGCGCGATGTTAGTGTTAGAGAGATTCAGGATGCCCTCCGCGCCGACGGCGTGGATCTAAATCCGCAGGAACGCGAACAAAAAGGCCTATTTCCACATTCGATCTAGCCGACAGACCAGGTACAGATATGCGGATGCTCGTGCCGTGGAACTGACGGACGATGATTTCGAGCAGGGCAGACTGCCATTGAAACCCAGCGTAAACCCGCTAGACTTTCGACACAACCACCGCATTTG
>JAPLUJ010000379.1 GCA_026397695.1 Verrucomicrobiota bacterium
CCCGACGCGGGACAAGTGGGCTCCAAGGGATCCTTGCTGATGGCGGATGTGGCAACCCTGCCGGGCATGAATGCCGCCGGCGTGGCCCAACTCGCCAAGTGGAAACACGAATGGACGGCCAGCACCCCGGTCACCACCCCGACCGGCTCCACCACCAGTCACGATGAATACCTGCGCAAGTCGGAAGGCTCGGGCTGGCAACAAATGGCCGCCAATGACAACATTTTCCTGAGCCGCCAGGATTTGCTCGACTACGCCAAAAAACAACCCGCCGCCCTGCCGGAGGAAACCCTGCCGTTCCTGACCCACTTCTCGCGCGACCTCAACGCGCCCACCTACCGCCCCGCCCCCCCCCGCCCGACCATCGCCCGCAATTCAGCCAGCGGCGGCAATGACGCCTATGACGCCGACAAGAACCACAACCCGGCACTGACCTACAACCCGGACCTCACGTCCTACGACACCAAACGCGAACGTCAAATGCTGCCGCGCCGCTTCCCGTTAGAACGCCTGAAATGGGTCGCCACCCCCACCACCTCCACACCCGTCGATGCGGAAAAAGCGAAGCGATTCTTCGGCCTCGAATGGCAGGGCACCTACTGGAAATACATCCATGCCCGTTCTAACGGATCACTCTACACGCTGCAGGATGTGCCCGCCGACCGCGATCCAGACTTCTTCGAAATCCTCCGCGCCACGGTGCTTGCCGGCAGCCTCGGTCGCCAGTATGCCGCAGGTGGTTTCCTCATGAGTTACCCGGATAATTCGATCCACCGGCTGGGGGGGGTCGATGGCTCCGTCGATCTCAATATCCTTGAAATGGGTGCCAGCATCATCGACCAATACGATGCGGACAGCTACCCGACAGCCATTGAACTGCCCGGCCCGGTTCGTTCCTATTTCGCCTTCGGCATGGAGGATGTGCCCTATCTCAACCGCACCTTTGCGCCGACTTACCGCGGCAGGGTGCTGCCCAACGTGAAGGTTTATGATGGTAGCGGCTCCGCCCTCCCCAACGAGGTTTACGAGTCATCCTGTGTCCTGCAGTCCACGCTGTGGCGCCTCCACCAGCCCGTCAAGAATTTCAAAGGCCCGGAAAAATTCCGCATCGTCCCGCAGCACGTCGATCCGACAGGCGGCGGGGTGATCTACTATCTCTTCGGGGGCTGGCAGATGCCGGGCAAGGGCGGGCCACCCGGCGAGGTGCAGGCGCTCACCGAGATCGGCGATTATACCTATTTCAACGGACCTAATTTCCGCCTTGTGAATCCCGAGCTCTATCCGAAAACATTCGCCGGCACCGAATATCTCGAAGTGGGCGTGCCGTTCTCATCCACCGCCTTTCGCGAGCCGCAAACCGTCCACTCCCCGGCACATGGGGCGATCGCGGGATATACTGTCGGGGGCAACGTCCCCCCCATCGAGGTGCGCGACGGGGATCTGCGGTGGCCAGGCCTTCCTAACAGCTACGACCGGGTCAGTGGATTTCTCGTCGGCCACGCGCTCCACGCCCGTATCGAGGCGGGTCACAGCAACGACGACCGGATCGGCAATGGCTTCTTCCGCGGCGACCCGATCGAAATGCTGCTGCAATATGAGGGACCTGACGGCACGTGGCGTCCCTATCAGCGCGCCGAGTTCAGCTATATGGCCACCTTCAGCCGCCACCATCACTCCGGGGACCGCTGGGGCACTGACGTCTGGTATTGGATGTCCGTGCTGGTGGATCCACGGACCGACCGCTTCGGTGGGATCGCCAGCACCAACCAAAGCTGGGTGGGCTCGCGCCTGCAATGGCCGGAAGGAGCCAGCATGCGCTGGGAAAAGCCACGCTGGGCTGCTGACGACCCCACGCTGGCTTCGGGCGTTTGGACGTGGTGGCGCGCCCCTGCTCCGAATACCGGTTGGAACTTCAATGACACCGTGGAGTGGTGGATGAGCCTGAGTCAGGTCGGGTGTGTGGAGAACGATCAGGCGGCATGGAACAACCGCCTCACGTTCGCCTTCAAGGATCCCGATGACGTGCTGCGACCTGGTGTGGCCGCCGTCAATGAATACGACAAGTCGATGTACCTCGGCAATCCGATGACGCGCCGTTACGCCATCAGTGATACCGGCGCGCTCAGCATGAACGATCCCTTGGCCGGGCGCCCCGTCATCCTCAACCGACCGTTCCGCTCGGTGGCGGAACTCGCGTATGCGTTCCGTGGCACCCCGTGGCGCGATATCGACTTCCTCAACGCGGTGTCGCCGGACGCCGGTCTGTTAGAGGTGTTCTGCCTGTATGAGAATCCCGCAGAGGAAAACCTCAGCGCCGCGGAATTGCGCAAGCGCCCGGCCCAAGTGGTCGCCGGCCGCGTCAACCTGAATGCCGCCGGACCCGAGGTGATCGCCGCCCTCATCAGCGGCACCGCGCGCGACACGGGGAATTATATCAACGCGACGGATGCCAAGTCCCTGGCCAACCTGCTCGTCAATTCCATCCGCTCCACAGGCACCACCGGCGGCCCGCTCCTCTCCAAATCGGAATTGGTCTCCCGCCCGTCGGGCA
>JAPLUJ010000548.1 GCA_026397695.1 Verrucomicrobiota bacterium
CCATCATGAAGCTCAAAGAGGTTCAGAGGTGTGCCTTGGAACTGCCTGACTCAGAGCGGGCGACGCTTGCTGCTGAATTGTTGATTTCGCTGCCTGTTGTTCTGGTGGACGAAGACGATGGAATTGTCGAGGCACGACGGCGATCCAAGGAATTGGACGAAGATCCTGCTGCGGGATGTTCATGGGACGAGATCAAGCGGGCATTAGCGCGATAATCGATGGAAGTCATCTATCACCACGTGATTTTGTGACTGGCACCGCACGTTTTTTTTGATTTCATCCGCACGAATACAACCACCGCCATGTCCGACGACACATTTACCGAAACCTCCAGTCAATCGATTTTCGGTCGCCTGGGCGACGCCATCAAAGGGGTGCTGTTTGGCATCATCCTGATCCCGGCCGCGATCATTCTGTTATTTTGGAACGAGGGTCGGGCGGTGAAAACCGCGGCGAGTCTCAAGGAAGGTGCGGCGGCGGTGGTTTCGGTGAGTCAGGATGCAGTGCTCCCTGCCAACGAGGGCAAGTTGATCCATCTCAATGGCGAGGCGACGACCGGGGATGTGGTGGGCGACGCGATGTTTGGCTTGAGTCAGAATGCGATTCGTTTGACGCGCACGGTGGAGATGTTCCAGTGGAAAGAGGAGATGAAATCCGAAACCCGCAAGAAACTCGGCGGCGGAACCGAAACCCAAACCACATATAACTATACGAAGACCTGGTCGGACGAGCCCATCCCGTCGGCTGATTTCAAAAAACCCGATGGCCATCAGAACCCCGACGCGATGATAGCCAAGACGTTGGCGACAACCGCCGGCCATGTCACATTGGGGAAATTCACTTTGCCAGCGGAAATCATTGGCATGATGCGCGGGGATCAACCGCTCGCGCTCACCGATGCCGACCTAGCAAAACTACCGGCCGAATTGAAAGCGAAGGTGAAGTGCGTGGGCGACGCGTTCTATCTGGGAGCAGACCCGGCCACTCCGGCGATCGGCGATCAGCGCGTGAAGTTCACGGTGCTGAAACCCGCGACATTCAGCATCCTCGCCCGGCAAACCGGCCAGGCGCTGGACGCCTATCCGACGAAATCCGGACGTGCGATCCAGCGGGTCGAGGCGGGGAGCGTGCCGGCCGACGCGATGTTCCAGCATGCCAAGACCGAAAACACCATGGTCACCTGGGGACTGCGGCTGTTAGGCATGCTGCTGATGGCGCTGGGGTTTGGCTTGATCCTGCGCCCGCTCTCCACGGTGGCAGACGTGCTGCCGTTTCTGGGAGATCTGGTGGGCATGGGCACGTCCATTGCGGCATTGATAGTGGCGGCCATCATTTCCGCAGTGGTCATCGCCGTGGCATGGTTTGCCGTGCGACCGATGCTTTCAGTGGCGCTCGTCGTCGCGGCGATCGGGGTGTTGATCCTGGGCAAACGCCTTGCTGCAAAGAAGCCGGTGACGCAGGCCTGAGTGTTATTCCGGGAGACGGGTCATATCATCTTCCCCACGTACCCCATGAGTGTGGTGCCACCTGATCGTGGCAAATCTAGCGGTTTCCTGGTGTTCCAACAGGATTTGCCACGCGCGGACGGGCTGGGGTGGCCACGGACGGACGGACGGGTATGGCCTTGGGTGGGATCGCGGATATGGGGGGTGGCGTCTTGTTTGTGTGCGAGAACTCGGCGGAGTCACTCAAATACCACAGGAAAAGTCCCCCGCCGACCACGAAGACGACAAGCACCAACGAGAACATCAACCCGAGACAGGATTTCATGGACGACATGCTACCCTATTTCCACGCAGGCAGCCAGCGGAATAATCCGGGTAAGGCTTGCACGGGCGCGTGCGGCGGGCTTACTGGACGGCGTGAAAGCGCCCGAATTGCTCGCACCGGCGGGATCCATGGAAATGATGCGTGCCGCATTCGCCTTCGGTGCGGATGCCGTGTATGCGGGACTCCCGCGTTACAGCCTGCGCGTGCGCAACAACAGCTTCCGCAACGTGGAGGCGCTGCGCGAGGGGATCAATGAGGCGCATGCACAGGGCAAGCGGTTCTACGTGGTCGGCAACATTCTGCCGCACAACGCCAAGGTGCGCAGCTTTCTGCATGACATGGCACCGGTCGTCGCACTCAAGCCGGACGCCCTGATCATGGCTGATCCGGGCCTCATCGACATGGCCCGCGAAATGTGGCCGGAGATGCCGGTGCATCTATCCGTACAAGCTAACACACTGAATGCGGCGGCCGTGCGATTTTGGAAAAAACTCGGGCTGGCGCGCATCATCCTGTCGCGCGAACTGACACTCGATGAGATCGCGGAAATCCGCCAGGAATGTCCGGACATCGAGTTGGAGGTGTTTGTGCATGGCGCGTTGTGCATCGCCTACTCCGGCCGATGTTTGCTATCCGGTTACTTCACGGGCCGCGATTCGAACCAAGGTGCCTGCACGAATTCCTGCCGCTGGAAATACAAGTTGCATGCAAACGATCCGGCGTTTTCCGCCGACCACGCCTGCACAATGCTCCTCGAGGAATCCGAGCGTCCGGGAGAATTGATGCCCATCGAGGAGGACGAACATGGCACCTATATCCTCAATTCCAAGGATCTGCGCGCGGCGGAACACATACCACAGCTTATGGAAATAGGCATCGATTCAGTAAAGATCGAAGGCCGCACCAAGAGCCCGTATTATGTCGCGAGAACTTGTCAGGCCTACCGCCGTACCATCGATGACGTGATGACCGGCCGACCGTTTGATCCTGCGGTTATAGCAGACCTGGAGGGGCTCGCCAACCGTGGCTACACCGGCGGATTTTTCCAACAGCAGCCGGACGCCGCCTATCAGAATTACGCCGATAGCCATTCGGTGCCGGGCAGGGGGCGCTACGTCGGCAAGGCACTTGGCTGGGACGCTCACCGCGGCCTGATGGAAGTGCTGGTGAAAAACCGGTTTGGGGCAGGGGACGTGGTTGAAGTGATTCTGCCCGGCGGCAACACGCGGCAAACCGTCACCCGCATGGAAAACTCCGATGGCATATCCATCACCGTGGCCCCCGGCGATCCCCACCACGTCTGGATCGACCTGCCGGAAAATGCCGTGGGCGCGTTCGTGGCGCGGCTGGAGTGAACCCAAGTGGCATGGGTATCCCTGCCCACAGCCTTGTTTTCTAATGAACTAGCTGGATTCCGGCTTGCCCGCTGGTTGGAAAGCCATCATCCTGCGCGCCCATGTCCGCCGCTTTTCAACACACACTTGCCGGTCCGGCCACCCTCGTAGGCACCTCGCTTCACACCGGGGAAAAGGTTTCAATCACGCTCAAGCCAGCCCCGGAAGGTCACGGCTTCAAGTTCCGCCGCATCGATCTGCCAGACCAACCGTTCATCAACGCCGACGTTGAGAAAGTGCAAACCGTCGAGCGTGCAACCACCTTGGCGGAAGGATCGGTGAAGGTCCACACCGTCGAACATGTCATCAGCGCCCTCACCGGCATGGGCGTGGACAACGCCTTGATCGAGATGGATGCCAACGAACCTCCGATCGGCGACGGGTCGGCGCGACCATTCGTGGAAATGATCATGAAAGTCGGCGTGTGCGCCCAAGCCGCGCCCCGCCGGGTGTGGGAAATCCGCGAGCCTATCTATCAGGAAACGGCCGATGGCACGATCCTCACCATCATCCCGTGCAAAACCTTCAGGGTCTCGGTCACCAACGTCGGCCCCGAAGGACGCTTCACCCAGTTTTTTTCCACTGAGGTGACCCCCGCAACCTACGAGAAGGAAATCTGCGCGGCCCGCACCTTCGTGTACTACGAGGATGTCAAGCCGCTGTTAGAAAAAGGCCTTATCAAGGGCGGATCGCTGGAAAGCGCCGTGGTGATCCGCGGTAACGAGATCATGTCGAAAGAACCCATGCGTTTCAGCAACGAGTTCGCCCGCCACAAGGCGCTCGACATCATCGGCGACCTGATTCTCTCCGGAGTGCGCATCCTCGGTCATGTCATCGCGGTGAAGCCCGGGCACGGCCCTAACACCAAATTGGCAGCCACCCTCAAGACCCAATACCATCGGATGCGCTCGCTGGTGCCGGCCGCCGTCATCATCCCCGATGGCGAGAGCGTGATGGACATCAACGAAGTTATGCGCATTCTGCCGCACCGGTATCCTTTCCTGATGGTGGACCGGATTATCGATTGCATCGGCGAGGACAAATGCACGGGTGTCAAAAACATCACGATCAACGAGCCGTATTTCGTTGGTCACTTCCCCGGTCACCCGATTATGCCGGGGGTGCTGCAACTGGAGGCGATGGCTCAGGTATCCTCGGTGCTGATGCTGCGCAAACCTGAGAACAGCGGGAAACTCGGTTACTTCATGAGCGCGGACAAGGTGAAATGGCGTCGTCCGGTGCTTCCCGGTGACATACTGTTTATTGAA
>JAPLUJ010000667.1 GCA_026397695.1 Verrucomicrobiota bacterium
CGGCGGCGTGATCAGCCAAGCGCCGAGTGCGATCTCGTGTTGTTTCTGCATTTCCTTTTTATAGGTGACGGTGGCTTCCAAGCCGTCCAAGCGGAGATCAAAGCCGCACGCTTTGGCCTCCTCGCGCAGAATGGCGAACACCCGGTCGTAAATCGGCATGCCAGGATAGGTGACGGCAATCGACAGGCGGCTGCCATCGGGCTTGGTGAGGATGCCATCCCTGCCTTCGGCCGTGTAACCGGCGTCGCGGAATGCCGCCCGTGCGAGGTCGATCGAATACGGCCGCGCCTTGATCGACGGATCGCTGAAGTTCACATATCCCTCGTTGAACGCATTGAGCCTTTGGTAATCGCCACGGAACATCACGTCGATGACCTTCTGCCAGTTCATCGCGTGCTGGATGCCGATGCGCAGGTTGCGGTCATTGAGCGGTGGCTTGCTCACGTTGATATAGATGCCGCGCGGGAGTTTCGGATAGCGCGTGTAGAACGTGACGCGCTCGATGTAGCCCTTGTAAACCGGCTCGATCTCGGATTTTTCATACCACAGTTCGGGACGGGTCAGATAGAACGTGTCCAGTTCGCCGGCGCGGAACAACTCGAAGGCTTTCGATTCATCGCGCACCACCGTGTGAACGATCTTGTCCGGGTTGAAACGATAGCGGTAGTATTTCCGGTCCCGCGCCCACCAGTTCTTGACGCGGGTTTGGGTGATGGACGCGCCCTTGATGATATCTTGCGGCAGCACTTCGTAGGCCCCGGTGGTCGGTGGGAACTGCCATTGATAACGCGTGCTGTAGTCCGCGCCGTATGCGGCATAGAAATGCGGCGGCGAGGGGGTGATCGCCCCGGCCAGCACGGGCGCGTAGATCTTCGCCTCCGGCAGGCTAACAGACAATGTGTGATCGTCATACATGGCGACCTGGGCGATGTTTTCCCGGAAGAACTGCTTGGCATACGGATTGACGATGTGGTCCGACACCCGCAGATAAACACCTACCAGGAAATCCCGGGCGCGCACCGGCACGCCGTCCGAATAGCACGCTTCCGGATCGATCCGGAAATAGATCGTGCGGCCGTCTTTGGACACCGCCCATTCACGGGCGGCTCCGGGAATCATCTCCATCGTTTCCGGATGCAGGGTCACCAGCGGCAGTTCGATCATGTCATAGAGATCGCCGCGGAATGAATTGTTAGAGTTATCACCGAAGGGCCGGATGGTCGGCGGGAAGGTCGGGATGAAGCGGCGGAAGACCCCGCCTTTTTTGGCGGCGGGATCGCCGATGTCCGGTTGATTCATGCCATTCTCCCAGACCAGGCCGGCGGGAATCTCGGATGGCCTACCAAGCTTCAAATAATCCCCGAGCGCAAGGCGGAAATTCCATTTTTCCTGATCGTTGCGCAACACCTCCGCGTGAACCTTCAGCGTGTCCTTGGCGGCACCCTGCGCGCTTGCCAGTTCTGCCGCGATGCGGGCCATCTCCTTAACGGTGATTTCCTGCTGGGTTTTAAGCCAGCCTGTGATGTAGCGGTTGTAAACCGGCACGAACGCGTCGAATCCGAGGGTGCGGGCGGCTTCCGCAGACTCGCGGCGGCAACCGGTCCCCAGCAGCCCGAGGGCACCGGATAGAACCATGGCCAATTGAATCGGAAAACGGCGCATCAGCGGTAATAGGTGAATTTTTTCGGATCGAAGGCCTCGCGCACGGCCTCGCCCACGAAGGTGATCAGAACTAACAGGCCGACCAGCACCGCGAACGTCGAGGTGACCAGCCACGGTGCTGATAGATTGGAAAGTCCGTCATTGAGCAAACGCCCCCAGGTGGCGTATTCGGGCGGCAGGCCGAAGCCCAGATAGTCGAGCGAAGTGAGCGAGAAAACCAGGCCGGACACGGTGAATGGCACCAACGTGACGATGATGGCGATGGTGTTGGGCAGCAGATGGCGGAACAGGATGCGCGGCGTGCCGGCACCCAGCACGCGGGCCGCTGCGATGTAGTCCCGCTCCTTGTCGCGGTATGCGGCGGTACGCATCAGGAAGGTCATCCCCATCCAGCCGAAGGCGGCCAGAATCGTCAGAATGATGGGAAGGCCCTTGAACTGGTCCGGAACCATGCTGGAGAAGATGATCACCACGAACAGGAACGGCATGTTCGAGAAGACTTCTATCAGACGTTGCACGGCCAGATCAAACCACCCGCCCAAATAGCCCATCATCATGCCGATGGTTACTCCTATTAGATAGACAATCGGCAGATAGATCAGCGCCGCCTTGAAATTCACCTGCAAACCGCCGTAAAGATAGGCCAGCACGTCATATCCCTGCGAGGTGGTGCCCAGCCAGTTGCCGGTTTCCGGGATCGGCGGCGCGGGATGGTATTTGACGGCCCGCAGTTCGCCGCCCGTGGCTTTCTGGAAGGCGGCTTGGGTGCCCGCGCCGTTGAAACGCTCGTCTAACAGTTTGCCGTCGAGATAGTCCGCGTTGTACACCGGCGTGCCGTCGGGGGAGCGTCCATCGACCGGGCCGGAGAGCAGGCCGTTGCGCAGCGTGTAGCGGATGTGGATTTTCGCCTCATCCACGTCGTAATAGCGGGCCGCCAGGCCCCAGTAGGGTTTGCGGTTGCCGGATTCGTAATACACACCTTCGCTCTGGATGAGTGCGCGTGATCGCGGTGGCAGCGTGTCACCGGTGGGATCATAGGGGATGAGCGGCAGAATCACCCGCCCGCTGCCGCGTTGGTGCAAGGTCTTCTTGAGTTTGCGGTAATTGACGGGAGCTTCCGCCGATGCACCCGTGATCCCGAAATCCTTGTTTTTCAGACCGACGGGTTGAAAGGCCGGGAACATCCAGCGGCCTTGGTATTGGACAGCCAGCGCCCGCTTGCCAACCACCGCTTGGTCGAGCGCCGCGAGTCCGCCCAAAAGGAGCAAAATGAGCAGCGAGTAATACCCCCGCTTGATCTCACGGAAACGACGGAGGCGGCGCTCGGTCAGCGGGTCGTGCGGACCGCGCAGGAACGAGCGCACCACCATCGCTCCACCGCAAACTCCTAACAGAGCCACGCTGAACCAGCCGAACCATGGGAAAACCATCGCCGTATCCCGGTCCATGTGCAACCAAGGCACCTGGCGACTCGTCTCGAAAAACCACTGCCCGGTGGGTAAGGCGATGCCCAGCACCTCGCCCGCGGCGGCAAGCGCAGCTAACAGTAATGCAAATAATCCGATGGTGCGCATGGTTACTCGAATTTGATGCGGGGGTCCACCATGGCCACGATGAAGTCGGAGATGATATGGCCGATCAGCATGAGAAACGCCGCGATGGTCAGCGTGCCCATGATCACCGGAACATCGCGTGCAATGACCGATTGATACTGCAGCAACCCGAAGCCCTGGATGTCGAACACGGTTTCTATCAACATCGAGCCGCCGATGAAAATGCTGACGAGATCCCCGAGGCTAGTGGCAATCGGGATCATCGAGTTGCGGAAGGCATGACCGAAGACCGCCTGGCGGAAAGTCGCGCCTTTGGCCACCGCCGTGCGCACGTAGTCGGCCGCCAGATTTTCCATCAGGTTGTTTTTGGTCATCATGGTGAGCATCGCGAACGAGCCAACCATATAACAAAGCAGCGGCAGCACCGTGTGGTGCGCGAGATCCTTGATTTGCCCGAACGTGCCGAGCTGGTCGAAATCCGGGCTGGTGAGACCGAACAACGGGAACAGGTTCATGCGTGCGCCGAAATGTACTAACATGATCGCCCCGAGCGCGAAACCGGGGATCGAATAGCCGAGGAAAATCAGCACCGATGAGGCGGAATCGATGAAGGTCCTGTGCTTCAGCGCCTTCACCACCCCCAGCGGCAGGCACACCGCGTAGGTGATGATGGCCGTCAGCAACCCGAAATAAAGCGCGATGGGCATGCGTGCCAAAATCATCTCGTGGACCGGATCGTTATACATCGTCGAGCGGCCGAGATCGCCCTGCAGCAGGCCGGACAGGCGGGTCTGATAGATCACCGCCCGCGGTGGGTAGTCCGGGACGGATGGGTTGCCCGGGTTGCGCCGTGAAAACCGTTGCTGGCGCTCGTGCTTCGTTTCATAACGGACTTTCCAGCCTGCGGACTCCACCGTCTGACCGGACTCCGCAAACTTTGCGGATAGAGTGTTTTCGGTGGAACGAATCACTTGCACGGCGCGGCCGTCGCCGCGCAGCACCACGTCGGTGGTGGTCGCCGGATCGCTGTCGCCGCCGATCATTTCCTCGCCGCGCCCGCTGAATTCACTTTTGGAGATTTGCACTTCGCGGGGCGCGATCCCCAGCCACTGGCCGTAGGCAATCCACACATTCTGGTTGAGGCCAAACTGCTCTTCGAGTTCCTCGAGTTGCTCTTCGCTCAGGCCGCCCTGTCCTTGGCTCGAGGATGCCGCGCGCTTGCCGCCCTGGTCGGCCCCGCGCGAGGCTTCCTGCAACATCCGGTCCATTGGTCCGCCGGGCACGAAGCGCGTGATCGTGAAGACCAGCAGTGTGATCCCCAGCAACGTCGGGGGGATCAACAACAAGCGTCTGAGGAAATAGCTTTGCACGCGAATGTTTCGTGTGATTCTACGCGCACTCCGCAAGCATGCAAGCCCGGACATCATGCGAAATCATTCTGCTCAAGGCGGGGATCGCGTGGCCCTCGCTGCGCACACGCCATGGAGGCAAAACAAGAGTCATTGCTATTTCCTTGTCTGTTCACACATGAGCAACGGTGGCTGCGCCAGAAATTTTCCGGGTACGCCGACTACGAACAGCAGGTCCGCCGTTTCATCCCGTGGATCTATTGATGCCTCGGCCCGGTCAGGGATACCAACAGATTGCGGATCAACGCGAAACCAATATCCTTGCGAAATGAATCACGGCAAAATCCCGGCCTTGACAAGCGCGGCGGGAGGTGTCTAGTTTCGTGAGGTCTAACTCACCAATCTCAAGCAAACAGTCTTTAACGGTCAAGCTCCACACCATCTCCATGCCGAAACGAATTTCCAAATTATCCAATTCCCTCAAGCGGCTGGGAGATATCCAAGTCACGGAGTGGGATCTCAAGGCCGTCTTGCATACGGATATCAAGGAGTTCGAGATCACTCGTTCCCTGAGGCGCATAGGGGGAATCCGGGTGATGGAGTGGGATTTCAGATCCGCCATGCATGCGGTGAGACAAACAGCAAACCAAGAGGTTGATCTCATCAACCTGGTCAAACGGGCGGCCCATTACAAGGTAATGGAGTGGGATTTCAGAAGTGCTTTGGCGGCTGGACACAAACCCGCGCCACAGGTAACGGATGCGCCATTGGGAAACCGCTTAAGCCGGGCCGAAATGCAGGCGATCACTGACCGGCTGAAAAATTTCCTGCAATATGTGGTTGTTAATTTGATCGATGATTTGAACCACGCACAGATCAAAGTCATGCAAATGGGGCCCACCGGGCTGCGCTTCAAGCTTGTGCTGATGCAAAAGGATGTGGCGATGTTGATTGGCAGGGAAGGTTTCACGGCTGCGGCAATCCGCAGCATCCTGCAAGCTGTGGCCGGTATGAATGGGGTGCAGGTGTTACTGCACATCCATTCGCACGAAGATGAAATGGCACTTATCTCCCAAGAAGAGGCGCGGCGGCAGAGCGGTGGATTGCATGGTGGGAGATCGCGGTGACGCCCGACAACCGCCGCCGTGGTCCGTTAGGTGGGCGATGATGGCACCCACTGCAGAGCATGGCCGACAACGCTTCAGCAGATCTGACCAGGTGGTGGAAAACCCGGCACGAATAACCTTGCCGCGCGGCCTCCCAGCAGATAATCCGCCTGCATGAAGATGACGCAAATACCATTCTCGCGGTACCACATGGCATCTATAACCAGATACCTAACCGTATCGGCACTGAGGAGCGGGTGGATCGGCGTGCGGATGCTCATGCTGACCGGCGGACTGTCTGCGGCGACCGATCCATGGCAGGCGGCCGCGCAATTGTCCAATGCCGGAAAATACAGGGAGGCGGTCGTGGCGTTCTCGAAACTCATCCGGCAGAAGCCCGATGACGTGCGTGGATATATGGGGCGCGGGCGGGCGCGCCAATTGACAAGTGATTATGAGGGTGCCATAACGGATTTTGACAAGGCCATCGCATTGAATCCGAAGAATGCCAACGCTTTCAACAATCGCGCGCTGGTTTACGATGACCAAGGGTTGCGGGAACGGGCGATTCAGGACTTTAACCGGGCGATTGAACTGAGTCCGCGTGATGCCATCCTGCGCTTCAACCGTGCGCCGACCTGGGAGGCTCTGAACCAGACGGAAAAGGCCATGGAGGATTACAACAAGGCGATCGAGTTGGATCCGAAGTATAGTGCCGCCTTCACGAGCCGGGGCAATCTGCTGACTCGTCAGGGATATTATGACAGAGCCATTGCCGACACGGGAAAGGCCATTGAATTGAATGCGCGCGAACCAACCGCCTATTTCAATCGAGCCATGGCATACAGCCGCAAAGGTGAGGCTGACAAGGCGCTCGCTGACTTCGACAAGGCGATAGAACTGGCCCCTAACACCACCAAATTCTACAATAACCGCGGGTTTTTCCTGGAAAACCATGGCGCGCACGATCAGGCAATCGCCAACTACAACAAGGCCATCGAACTTCTCCCGTCATCCGCCATATACTATAATAACCGGGGTGCCGCATGGCTGGGCAAGGGCGAATATGACAAGGCGATGGCGGATTTCAACAAGGCCATCGAACTGAAACCTGAGAATCCCATCGCTTTCCGCAACCGCGCCGGAGTCTGGCTGGTTCAAGGGGAATTCGAGAAAGCCATCGCCGACAGTTCGCGCTCGATTGAATTGAATCCGCAGGAGGCCAGGTCGTTCCGCATCCGCAGCGCAGCGCGGGAGGCACGGGGCGATGACAACGGTTCGAAGGCGGATGCCCGGCAAGCATTGATATTGGGACCTCAGCCGGCGAGTGGCATGGCGGTGCCGGTGCCACCGGACTTGATGGCGCGGGAGGCGGCGGCGCTCAAGGAGTGGCTGGCGAATGACCAGCCGGAAACCACGGCGCATCTCGCTGCGGCGCGGCACGAGCATGCCTTCGCGATTCTGGACAATTCGCGGACGGACCCGCACAAGAAGGCTCTGGAGGAAGCCGTGGCTTATGCCAGATCGGCCGCAGTGCTGGAGCCGGCAAACGCCGGACACCACTACCTAACAGGACTGCTGTTCCGGGAGTTGGTGGACAAGGATGAGCGGGCTGCGGTGATGGCGGAACAGGCACTACGGCAGGCGGTGGAGATAGCGCCGGATCATGCGGCAAGCTGGTTGGTGCTCGGCCTGATGATGGTAGATCAACAGCGGGGCCGGGAAGCGATGACGGCGCTGGAAAAGTCTCTGGAGAGCGATCCCGCCAGCACCGCGTGCCAGGCGACCGGTATGTTGTGTGCGATCTATGCACTCAATGACGAAGGGTTGCGCGGGACCGGCTTTTTTCAGGAGTTATATATGAGAAACCCGGAGATTTCCACCTTGGGTGTGGGTTGCGCGATCATGCTGGACTATCGCGGCGAGCGCCAAGCGGCGCTCGAGCAAGCGCGGGACATCATGCTTATTGAGGAGGCGGGTACGCCGGACCATGCCTATGCGGAAAAACTGGTGAACGAATGGCAAGGAGGGCAACCATGAAATCAAAGTATCATTGCCTTGCGTTGTGGGTGGGCCTGTGGACGGGGATCAGCGGTCTCTCGCACAGCGGGGCGCAGACCGGCGACGTTCCTGCTACCTACGATTCCATCAGTACGAGCCAAAAGGCGGAAACGGAGCGGTTTCTCAACAACAAGAAAGCGCTGCAGGAGTTGCCGGCGGGGCCGCAACGCGAGGCCCAACTCAAACAGGAAGTCCAAAGGCACCTGGCGGAAAACAAGAAGCTCACATTGCAACAGGATGCCTTGCGGCGTGACACCATCACCGACCTCAAGAACAAATGGAACAATGTCGAGAAGAACTGGAAGACCGAGTGCGACCGCCACCAAGCGGCGCAGGCGGAATTGGAGAAATTGCCGGATGGTCCGGATCGTGCCGCAAAAATCGAGGCGGAGAACGCCAGTCACCGGGCGCAAAGCAAGCAGATCGCGGTGGAGCGCAACGCCGTGCATGAAGGCGTGATGCAACAGGCCAATCGCGAGGTGATGGGCGGTTCGAAGGGTGTGAGCAGTGAAATCAGGCAGACGGCGGGGACCACCGTCACCGATCCCAATCACCGCGGCATGAACGGCGACATTGATGCTGGCGGGGGCTATCGCACCACCGAGAAGGTGGCCGGTATCCTCGACGAGATCGGGGTGAAGGACAGCACCGGTGCGAGAGTCAAGGTCAAGAATGGCGTGCTGGAAACGAACGGAAATTTCGGCATGACGGTCAATGCCGATCCTGGTTTGGATCGCGTGGGAAGCAGCGGGCATCAGGCGCAAGTGAAACAGGGGGCGGCACATGCTGAGACCTATGTTTCGGAAACTGGCGGAGCGGTGCAGTCCCAAACCTTGAAGGATCACCTCGCAACGCTTGATCACACCAAGAAAGCCCATGGCATGAACGAACCGCCGGGCAAGTTGGTGGGATCTCCGGAGGGACAAGGGATGGTCAAAGGAGCCCTCAAGGCGGCCAATCAGGCCGGCTTGTCACCGGAAACCATTGAGGCCATCGCACGCCAGAATGGCATCAAGGACCCCGCGAACCTTATCGATAGAATGGCCGAAATCAAGGCGGGCAAAGCCACCATTGCGAATGCGGAAGAGGCGGCAAAACTGCAAGGAGTATCACGCGATATTTTGAATGCCGCCGAAGCCACCACCAAGGCCAAGGCAGAGGTGGAAATCAAGAACACGAAGATGAAAGTCCTCGAGTTGGAAGCCCAGGGCAAAACTGCGGAAGCACAACGGCTGAGAAATGAAGTCGCCGACTACAATGCGAAAGCGGATGCATCTAACAAAGCGCTCGCCGCCGAACATGGCAGCCCGCAAGGCGGCAAGGAGACGCAACCGAAATCCCAGTCGCCCGGCACGGAGCCGTCTGCGGCGCAGAAGCCCAAAGCCACCACTGCAAGCGAGCCTGCTGTTGCAGCCAAAGGTCCAGGCTCGCAGCCCAAAGCAATCGATGGACCGGAGCCCGCGGCGGCGGGCGGCAAATTGATGAAGGGAGCGGGCTGGGCGTTGGGGGCCTACGGCATCTACGAAGGCTATAAGACCGCCTGCGAGGAAATGGCGGCCAAAAAACAAGACGAACCCAAAGGCCTGACCGGCTGGACCGCTAACAAAGCGGAACTGGCCGGACGCACGCTCTGGCATGGTCTGGGCTTCGGCGCTGCGGCTGACATCGGCAAGCAAGCGGGCAAGGATTCTTTTGAGCAATACAAGAAGGACATCGCGGATGGCAAAGTATCGGCGGATTCATGGGGTTCTTACGGCTGGATGAAAGCGCGAGGTGTGCTCGGTGCCCTGTATGGCGGGGTGAAAGCCATCACTTACGATGCGGCGAAAAACACCGGCACATTGGTGGGACAGGCGTTGAACGAGGGGGCGGGAGCCGCCAAGGATAACTACGATGTGTTCAAGAATGCCCGCGGCGAAAACCAGACCAGGGCGGAGCAGTCCAAGAAGATCTATGACACGCTCATCCAGCGGGGAGCTTCGCCAGTGGGTGCGAAACTCGCCGCGGATGGCGTGCTGAACGGCGATTTCAGCGAGGCGCAAAGACTTAACAAGGTGCTGCAGGGCAAACAGGCGGCCAAACTCGCCGCCGCCCAAAAAATTCCGGAAAAGGAGTTGGCTAAGTTGCCCGCCGACCCGTTGAAGGCGAAACCCGAGGTGGCGAAACCGGAGGTGGTGAAACCGGAGGTGGCGAAAATACTGCCCGGCAAAGAAGTCGTCAAAGGCAAGGGCGAGGGGAAAGACAAGGACGGCGTGAAAAGCGATCCGGCGAAGTTGCCACCCGCAGTCCCGACGAAGGAGGAGGAGGCCAGGGTGAATGCCCTGATAGACGCGGAAATCGTCCAATTGCGCGATGCCATAGCCAAGACGCGGGCCGCCATGGCGCAGCTCAGGGCCATCGGAGGTGCGCCCATGGGGGAGGTTACGGCGGCACTGGCAAGCATGACGGCACGCTATAATGAACTTACGGCTATTGCCGCGAAAGCGAAAGCAAAGGGACTGGTCGAGAAGAAGCCTCCTGCCGCCACCCCACCGCCGGAGAAAGAGACCCAGGGTGGCACCGTCACCGCATCCGACGGCAGCCGCACGGTGCTCACCTACCGCACGGATGCATCCGGCAAAAAGGTGCCGGTCACCACGGAATATGACCGCAATGGGCACCTCCTGCGCCAGACTACCGTGGACAACAAGGGCCAGACCGTGCCGCTGCCGAAATAGGCGGGCCGTAATTTGTTGCAACCATGCTCGGAATGCCGACGCTGTGGGTCCACCGCATCCGGCATGCAAAGTGATCGTCCTGATGCGCCTTGTCATGCACGCCAGGCGATGCGGGTGGCCTCAGCGGAGCATATCGCGGGTGACGCGGTAATTGGCGGCACAGCGCGGGCACTGGACGGTGATCGTGTCCTCGTCCGCAAAGAGGTCATCGAGCCGGTCTTTCCAACCGCCGAGGATGGGCAGGATTTTTTCCAGCGTGCAGCTGCACGCGAAACGGAAACGACGGGTTTCCAGCAGCTTGGTGTCCGCGCTGGTCTCTATGTTAGAGACGGCCGCTGCGTCGAGCGCCTCGAACCATGCCATGTCACAATCCGGCTGGGCGGCGACCAGCGCGAAGTTCTCATCTTCCAGCCGGAACGCGCGGGCCGGGCGTTGTTCGGATTGGACGTAAAATTGTGAGATCCATGCGAGCGGATCGTTGCCGGTCACTTCCAGGGTGGAAACGCGCGGCTCCGCGAGCTTGGGCGTGGTGGTTTGGGAGTAGAAGAAATTCCGCTCCGGCTCACGCACTCCGGCGGTGAACACCCGGCCTGTTAGAGATTCCTGCACCGAGCCGCCGGTGACAAACACATTGACGCGCGGGGCCCGCAGGTTCACCGTCCACGCGTGGGTTTCCGCCCACGGTCGCGCGACGAGATGCAAGGCCAACATCGCCAGAAAATCCTTGAGCATCTGGTCCAACTCCACCGCATGGCGGATGCCGTGCTGCATCAGGTGCAGATAGTAATCGATATATAACTGCGTGAACTGGCCGCGCAGCAGCAGCGCGTTGCGATGGCGCACGAAGACCGACTCGATGGTGGTGAAATCTTCGGGGGTTTCCATGTGGAGGAAGAATGCGGACAGGAATGTCCGCACTCCTTATGCCTATGCGCCGGGCAGTTCGATGAATCCTTCCAGTTTGCGGATCCGGGTCGGATGGCGCATCTTGCGCAGCGCCTTGGCTTCGATCTGGCGGATGCGCTCGCGGGTGACCTGGAACTGCCGGCCGACTTCCTCAAGCGTGCGGCTGTAGCCGTCCTTGAGCCCGAAACGTTGTTCAAGCACTTCACGCTCGCGCTCGGTCAGTGTATCTAACACATCCTTGATCTTCTCCTTGAGCATCGAGAACCCGGCTTCCTCCATCGGGTTGTCGGCGGACTTGTCCTCGATGAAATCGCCGAACGAGGTGTCATCCGAATCACCGACGGGGGCCTGCAGCGAAATCGGCTGCTGGGCCATCTTGAGCACGGCGCGGACACGCTCGACCGGGAGGTGGATTTCCTCGGCGATTTCTTCTGGCGACGGTTCGCGGCCGTATTCCTGAACGAGCTGTTTCTGCACGCGCATCAACTTGTTGATCGTCTCTATCATGTGCACCGGAATGCGGATGGTGCGTGCCTGGTCGGCAATCGAGCGGGTGATCGCCTGGCGGATCCACCAGGTGGCATACGTCGAGAACTTGTAGCCGCGGCGGTATTCGAATTTCTCGACCGCTTTCATCAGTCCCATGTTGCCTTCCTGGATGAGGTCGAGGAACGACAGGCCGCGGTTGGTGTATTTTTTGGCGATGGAAATCACCAGGCGCAGGTTGGCCTCGACCATTTCGGTTTTGGCCCGGAGCGCTTCCTTGAGCCAGTGGCGGAGATTTTTGTTAGTTTCCTCGAAGCTTTCCTGGGTATGCCACAAGCGTTGTTGGAGTTCGCGGAGTTTGGTCTGAAATTCCTTGTCGCCGGGGTCGGCTTGAAGCTTGCGGCCGTATCGCCAGAACTTCTGCATATAGTCGTCCACTTGTTCGCAGAAGTCCTCGACGACTTTTTGTTTGTAATAGAAGCGGATGAAGACGCGGTTGAGCGTCTGCAGGTTTTTCTGGAATTCCTCCTCGATTTTTTTCCTGCCGCGCGGTTTTTTGACCGAAAGCAGGCGGAAATAGGCGTCGTTTTCCTGATGGAGTTGCTTCAACTGATCGCACAGTTTCGGCAGGCCCTTCATATAGCGTTCACGGGATTCGATCTTCTTATCGAGAATCACGCGGTCGAAGCGTTCCTTGCCCTTGTTGAGTTTGTCGGCAAGCTCGAGATACAAGTCGGTGACGAAGCCGAAGAGATGGAGGTGGCGGGCCACTTCGATTTCGGCGTCCTCGATGCGTTTGGAAATCTCCACTTCCTGCTCGCGGGTCAACAGCGGCACCTGACCCATCTGCTTGAGATACATTCTAACCGGGTCGTCGAGGATGTCGAGTTTCTGGTCGGCTTTGAGTTCCTCCTCGTCGCCCTCGCCCTCGTGGGCTGCCAGCACGAACTCCCGCTTCCCCGCAAACAGGCCGTCGGGGCCAACCCCGAAAGCGTCACCCGCGGCTTCGACGGCGACTTGTTCGTCTCAACCATGGGTCCGTCCCGCAAGGCCGGCGACGGCGACGGCAAGGTCGTCCGCGTCCACGGGGAGACCGTGACCGACTTCACCACCGGCCTCAACGACCCGAAGGGTATCGTCTTCGCCGGCGGCAAACTGATCACGGCGGA
>JAPLUJ010000476.1 GCA_026397695.1 Verrucomicrobiota bacterium
ACTTGCGCTGCGACACCAGTGGATTACCGGATTGTTGTCCCCTCACCACGCTTAGTGTTGCATCCCAGCGCGACGCTTGCCAGCCAAGTTACTGCCAACTCTATCCCACACGGCGGGTCGGTGCTCCTGATGAACTATTTCATCGCCGGGAAGCTCTATTCAAGCGGGATCGTTGAAGGCTTGAATCTGCGGATCAATCTGTGTATGAGAAAAGCATTCGGTTACCGCAGCTTCGATCTGCTGCAAACCTCTCTGTTTCATACCCTTGGAGATCTACCAGAACCGGAGTTCACCCACAGATTCTGCTGAAGAGCCGGAAAAGTAATCACAGACCGCCGCTACAGTGCTGCCGCGCCATGGTTTCCGCCTTGTGATAGTTGGCGCGGAACCACGCGCCGATGCGGGCCGCATGGGCGGCGGTTTGCAAGGCATCACTGCCATCGAAACCGGGGTCGCCCTTGCCGCCCTCGGCGTAGGGCATGATCGAGACATCGGCAAACACCGCGAGCGCATCCGCAGGCATGCCGGCCGCGCGAAGCGCCAGCCATGCGGCTGTCATTTCCTCGTGGCTATCAATGCACATGACTTTCACCAGTTGCCGCAAGGTGTTGAACGAGGCGCCGGTGAGTTCCCGCTGATAGGTGAAGTTGCCGCGGTCCTCATACGGATGCACCCCGGGCATGGTCGAGTGCGCGAGATTTTCCGGAGTGTACACGTCGCGCCGGATCGGCATGCGGTGCAAGGCCCGCGCCTGCGGCCCGTTAGGCGTGCCGGGCTTGCCGAACCACAGCACTTGTGCTGCGGGACTGAGGCAGAACTCGACAAAACATTGCGCCACCTCCGGCTGCCGCGCGCCTTGCAACACGCCCACCGGATCCGCGCTCAAAGTGGTGCCTCCCTGCGGCGCGATCCACACCACCCGCGGCTTGCCGGACGCGCTTGTCAGTTCCGCCGCATAGGATCGCCCGTAGAAATCAATGCACATGCCGGCCGCCGCATTGCCCTGCCCGACGTCTTGCGGAATCTTCGACGCACTGTCGGTGAAATATCGCGAATTGGCGGCCAGCCGTTGGATCAATTGCAGACCGGCGGCCCAGCCGGCCGCGAGCGCGGCCTCACGATCAGCGGGATTTTCCGCCAGCGCGCGGAGCATCTCACCTTGAACTAACAACTCGAAGCCACGTGCGACCGAGCCGCTTTTCGTCGGGTCCGCCAGGGCGAGTGAACCTGCGTAGCCCGGGTCACCGAGGTCACGCCAAGTGGCGGGCAATGGGAGATGGAGGCGCTTGAGCACCTGCGGATTATAACAGATTCCAAACTGCGACATGCAGGTGCCCACCCACACATGATCGGCCGGGTAATACCGCTCGCCAGTGAAGGTTGCGGGAATCCCCCCCCCCTCGGCAAATAGTTCGGGACGAGAGTCGAAAACCCGCAGTGGCACCAACCTCCCTTGTTTCGCCTGATTTGAAAAATCCGGTTCGCCGCCGCCAAACAACACATCCACGCCGATGCCCGCACGCCCGGTTTCCGCCGCTGCCTTGTAACCGGCGTCCAATACCATGCGGATCTCCGAGGTGCCGCCCGGCGTCCGCCAATCGACATGCAGCGTGCGCCCGGTGGTTTTCTTCCAATAGGCGGCGAAGGCCTCGCCGAATTCCTGACGAATCGATTCGTGGTGGGGTGTTAGAACCACCAACCGGTCATCGGCCTCGTGGGAAGCCACTGTCACGGTTTCACGCCGCAGCGCGAGCGGCAGCGCCACGATGCCTGCCAGCAGGCCGAAAATGATCCATGCGCGCTTTTTCACGATGGCAACTTCTCTTGTCTGGTGTCTTGTGCCTTCAAGTCTTGTGTCTCTGCTAGAGTTTCAGCACCACCACGTCTTCTTGCCGGGCGTGCAACATGACGCATTCCCCGCCCGGCTCATGGATGACGTGCGGGTTCATTTCGACCACCTGTTGGCGCCCGGCGGCGGTTTCAATCCAGTATTGGATCCGCTGGCCGAGGTAGGCGCGATCGACGATTTTCCCGGCGAGCGGATTGTCACCCGTGTCCTTGTGCAGGCACCACGCTTCCGGACGAATCGACAATCTAACAGTTTCGCCCGGGCCGGGTGTCCACGCCGGGTCGGTGATGCGCCCGGTGATGCGGCCCGCCGCAGTACCGACCCGTACGATACGCTCGCAAATCTCGAGCACGTCGCCGGTGAGAAGGTTGGTTTCCCCGATGAAACCCGCGACGTAGGCACTGCGCGGGTTGCGATAGATGTCCTCCGGTGTCCCGATCTGGCCAACACGCCCCTGGCTGAGCACCGCGATGCGGTCCGCCATCGCCAGCGCCTCTTCCTGATCATGCGTGACGTAAACCCCGGTTAGACCGTTGTCCTTCACGATGCGGCGGATCTCGCCGCGCATTTCCACCCGCAACTGGGCGTCCAAATTCGACAGCGGCTCATCTAACAACAAGCATGCCGGTTTCACGACGAGGGCCCGGGCGAGCGCCACGCGTTGCTGTTGGCCGCCGGACAATTGATCGATCAACCGTTTGCCATAACCGGGCAGCTGGACCATTGCGAGCGCTTCCTGAACGCGGCGATGGATCTCGGGTTTCGGCACGCGGCGTTCCTCGAGTCCGAACGCGATGTTTTGCGCGACGTTGAGGTGCGGCCACAGTGCGTAGCTTTGGAAAACCATCGCCGCCTCGCGTTTGTGGGGCGGCAGGTTCGTGACGTCGCGCCCGCCGAAATGAATCGTCCCGCTGGTGGGTGTTTCCAATCCCGCGATGCACCGCAGCAACGTGGTCTTGCCGCATCCCGAAGCACCTAACAGGAAAAACAGCTCGCCGGGCTCAATGTGCAGACTGATCCCGTCGAGGGCGCGGATGCTGCCGAAAGTTTTGACGATCGATTCAGCGCGGATGGATTCCATGGCGGATTTGTCAACGCCATGCTTCCCCTGACGCCCCGCTAAGCAAGCCAGAACGAGGATTTCCACGCCCAGACACAACTTTTTTCAAGATTCGCTTGCCAAGGAAGGGGCAGTTAAGTAATCAGGCCCCTCACCCAACCGATTGCTCGGATGGCGGAATTGGTAGACGCGCTAGACTAAGGATCTAGTAGGGAAACCTGTGGAGGTTCGAGTCCTCTTTCGAGCACTTCTCTTTGGAAATCAACAACTTAGGGAGCTAGAAAAGCTCCCTTTTTTGTTGTCATGAAAAAGTCCGGTGCACTCAAAGTGCAGTAATCCACTGAGAAGGTGTTTGTGACGGACGCGAAATACGATATCCACATTTGAACCCTTGCGATGAACATGCATTCACGAGGATCGGCGAAAGGGGCATAACAGGGTCGGGTTATCTTCGCATGCCCCCAAGACCAAGACTCGGCCCAGCGAGGATCGAGCGAGATCCGGGGATGTCCGCAGACGATTTCGGGTAGTCGGCCAGCGGGATGTTGGGTAGGGTCAACGCCGGGAGTCCCGAGGGGATCGTGTTGCCGAGCACGGCGACGCCCTTCGCCGGGAGGTCAAGCACGGCGACAAGGATTGTTAGGAGTACCAAGGCCACCAACGCTCCGGGGACTTTCGGCACATACCGTTTCATCAGCCGGACAATTAGGAAGGCACCGAGACCGACCGCCACCGAGTAGAGATTCGCGTGCGGAACGGAGTGGATCAGGGCCAGGACCTCCACGAAGTAGCCTTCGGTCTGCACCGAGGTCGCCAAGGTTTCCTGGAGGTTCTCTGCCGCCAGCAGCAAGCCTGACGTGGCGTCCACCACATGGGGAGCAGCCAGGATCTTCCGTAACTGGTTAGTGAACACCTCAACACCCAGCCCGGTGATGAAACCCGCCATCACGGCCCGTGAGAGGAAATTGGCGAGGAACGCCAACCGGAAAATCCAGAAGATGAAAAACAGTACCGCGCAGACCACGGCCAAGGCCATGGCGTACTGCATGCGAAGCGGATCCCCGGGTGCGGCGAAGGTAACGAGGGCGGCCCCGACCAAGGTGGCCATGGAAGCGTCGGGGCTTGTGACTAGTGTTCTGTCGCAGAAATAACTATTCATTTATGCCACCTTGCGTTTCTTGCGGTTCGTGCAGCCAGGGCTGATTTCTTCAAGCCGTTTCCGACACTTCTCAATCTTGGTCAGAATATCCTCGGCTGTGGCCGTCCAA
>JAPLUJ010000532.1 GCA_026397695.1 Verrucomicrobiota bacterium
GCAGTCCGCGCAGGTTCTGGCGGTTGCGGATGAAAAGTTCGGTGGGTAGGGGTTCGTAGCGCACGCAGGGACTTCACCCTATCCGCCGCCGCCGGGCAACCGGGATTTAAAAAAACGTGCGAAAATTCCCTCGTGCGGTTGACGGGAGCCACGGGGCTACTTCTTTTTTTCGATAGCGACGATAGTGATGTCGTCCATTTGCGGGCCATCGCCGGTGAACTGGCGGAGTTCCCCCTGCAAGCGGGTGAGCACGGCTTCGGCGCCGAGCGGGGCGGTCATGCGGAAGCATTCGGACATGCGCTCCACGCCGAATTCCTCGCCCTGGGCATCGAGTGCCTCGCGCACGCCGTCGGTGTAGAGCAGGACGCAATCGCCGGGTTGCAGATGGACATCCAGATCGCGGGTGACGCGTTCGAAAACCGTGCCGCCGTCGATGCCGAGGGCGAGTCCGGGCGGGCGCAGGAGTTCGACCTTGCCGGACTCGCGCTTGAACAGCAGCGGTGGATCATGGCCGGCGCGGGCGATCACCAGTTGTCCGTTAGATTCATCGAGGATGGCATAGGCCATGCTGATGAACATATCCTCACGGATGTCCGGAAAGAGTTGGCGGTTCACGGCGGCGAGCACTTCCGAGGGTGAAGTGCGGCCGGGAGCCACCGAGCGCAGCACGCTGCGGCACATCGCCATCAACAGAGCGGCGGGGACGCCCTTGCCGGAAACATCGGCGATGACAATGCCGAATTTTTGCTCGCCGAGGTCGAGGTAATCGTAATAATCGCCGCTGATGATACGTGCGGGACGGTTGGTGCCGCTGATGCGGAATCCCACCACGACCGGGTCGCCTTGCGGCAGCAGGATGCGCTGGACCTCGCGGGCATTCTGCAATTCGCCTTCCAGCACCCGTTTTTCATGCGCCTCGCGGTGCACCCGGGCGTTGCCGATGGCAAACGACGATTGTTCGGCGGCAGAACGAAACACCGCGAAGTCATTGGCCGTGAAGCCGCCGTCCTGATGGCGCCGCGCCATGACGAGCACTCCGAGATCCTTGCCGGCATGGTGCAACGGCGCGAGCAGCACGGCCACATCATCCGTGAAACGGGTGAACGCGTCACGGAACGAGGGATGGCTTTTCACATCGCGCACATGCAGCGGCGCGCCAACTGTCAGGCACTGGCCGAGAATCCCTTCGTCCACGGCCACGCGGGACAAGCGGACGTGGCTGGCGAGCGCACGGGGGTCACGCGCGGCCTTTTTGCGCACTTCCACGGGGATGCCGATCAACGGCGGACAATCATCGGAAATGTAGGAGGGGTGCAAATAACCGTGGGTCGCGTCGCAGAAATAGATGGCCCCGCCGTGGGCGTTGACCACTTTGATGATGCCATCCACGATGATGCGTGAGAGCAGGGAGGGGGACGGTTCGTTTTCGATGGCCAACCCCAGATCATGCAAGAAGGTGAACATGCGTTGTTCCTCGCCTTCGAAATCGCGGAATCTCCGGCGGACCGACAGGCTGCGCCGCCGCTGATTGCGCAGGGCCAGCAACAGCCCTATCAGAACTACGGCGCATACGCCGAGAACGAGAGTCGCGGGATCCGGCATTTCGGAGGGAATCAACATTGCGGACGTGTCCTTGGCAATCCCTACTGCGGTTCGTCCGATGCTACCAGCTTCTCTTTTGCGGCCAACTCATTTCCCAACATGGTGACGACCTCTTTGAACTCGCTGGCATTATTGTCGTTGATGCCGGACAGCGCGAGGTGGGCATCAAGGACATGCCGGGCACGCTGCATCTGGCCGATGGCCCCCGCTGCGTGCGGTGGCGTGAGCTTGCTGCGGATGGCTTTCTCCATGCCGCGCCAGACGGCGGCGGGCGGGTTGATTTCTATCAGAAAATCCAACCCCAAATCCTCGAGCGAGCGGCGGTTGCGGTCACTCGATCCGGCGATTTGAAGGACGCTTCCCTGCCGCGCGGCAATGCGTGTGGCCATGCCGGCGAGGGTGCCCATGAAGGTGGAATCCATGCCCGTGCAGTCGCCGAGATCGATGACCAGACAGGATTCCCCTGCGGCAATGCGTTCGTCGCCAAACGCTTTCACTGCGTGACTGTTCATGAAGGATCCCTTCCCTACACAATGGATCCAACTGAATCCATTGAAGAGTCCGATTAAAATGGAGTTATCCGAGGTCACAACAAGCTGGCCGTCGTTTGCACGGTCCGACTTGGGAGAGCATATAATTGGAGACGCCGGAGGTCAACCA